>NZ_JBFAXI010000029.1:0-101769 GCF_040680735.1 Streptomyces sp. NPDC051987
AGCTGACCCGGCGTCGGCTGGGAGACGGGGCCGCGGGTGACCCGGCGTCGGCTGGGAGACGGGGCCGCGGGTGACCCGGCGTCGGCTGGGAGACGAGGCCGCGGGTGACCCGGCGTCGGCTGGGAGACGGGGCCGCGGGTGACCCGGCGTCGGCTGGGAGACGGGGCCGCGGGTGACCCGGCGTCGGCTCTGGTTAGGCCAGCTGGCTTCACTGGCGGGCGGAATCACCGGTCCTGGACAGCCCCCGTGCTTCCATCGCGGATGGAGGTACACATGGCTGAAATCCGACAGCGGACCATCCTCACCCCGCCCACCGCCACCCGGCGCCGCCTGCTCGCCGCGGGTGCCGTGGCCCCCGTCCTCGCGGGCACGGCGACCCCGGCCGCCCGCGCGCTGCCCCGGGAGCGCCCCCGCGCCCTGATCAAACCCGTCATGACCAAGCTCGCCGACTGGACCGAGGTCACCAAGGCCATGGGCCGGCCGGGTGACATGAAGCGGTACATGTACCACACCGGCCTTCCCCGCCGGGACCTCGACGTGGTCTCCCAGGGCGTGCGGATCGACACCGCGCTGGCCCTCGGCACCCACGTCTCCTTCGTGCGGTACGAGAACGGCGCCCATCTGCTGATGGGCGACGCGGTGATCACCGAGCAGGAACTGCAGGGCTTCAGCGACGCCCTGCTGGACCACGGCATCGGCATCACCGCCCTGCACAAGCACCTGCTCGCCCACAAGCCCGCCGTGTGGTGGCTGCACCTGCACGCCCACGCCCACGACCCGGTGGCGGTCGCCAAGGGGCTGCGTGCCGCCTTCGAGCGCACCGGCACCCCGCCCGACCGGCCGTCGCCCACCCCGCCGCGGCTGGACCTGGACACCAAGGCGATCGACCGCGTGTTCGGCTTCGCCGGCTTCCAGGACGAGGGTGTCTACAAGCTCACCTGGGTCCGTAGCGAGCAGATCGTCGACGGCGACATGATCCTGCCGGCCGGCCTCGGGGCGACCACCACGGTCAACTTCCAGCCGCTGGGCGGCGGGAGAGCCGTGATCAACGGGGACTTCGTGATGACCGCGAGCGAGGTCCAGACCGTGCTGAGGATCCTGCGCAAGGGCCGGATCGAGCTCGTGGAGCTGCACCACCACAACCTGACCGACGAACCGCGGCTGTTCTTCCTCCACTACTGGGGCACGGGCGACGCCCTGCGGCTGGCGAAGGCCCTGCGCGACGCCGCGCACGCCACCGCCGTGGTCCCGATGGCGGGGGTGGCCGGCTGATGACGACCCACCGCGACCAGACGGTCACCTGCCCCTTCGCGTTCAGCGAGGCCCTCGACTTCGACCCGGTGCTCGCCGAGCTCATGCAGCGCGAGTCCCTGGCCCGGATCCGGCTGCCGTACGGCGGGCCGGACGCCTGGCTGGTCACCGGATTCGAGTCGGTGCAGCAGGTGACCACCGACCACCGCTTCAGCCGGGCCGGGATCATCCGGCACGACTATCCGCGCCTCACCGCGGAGCCGATCGTCTCGCCCGAGTCCATCAACGTGATGGACCCGCCGCACAGCAGCCGGATCCGGCATCTGGCCACCCAGGCCTTCACCCCGCGCCACGTGGACCGCATGCGGGAGCGGATCACCGTCCTCGCGGACCGGCTGCTGGACGGGATGGAGTCCGAGGGCCCGTCGGCCGACCTGGTCCGCCACCTGTCCGACCCCCTTCCCCAGCACACGATCCTGGACCTGCTCGGCATCGAACGCGCCGAGTGGCCGCGGATGCAGGAGGGCGTCCACCGCCTGCTGGTGCTCGGCGAGGGCAACCGGGACGTCGCGCGGGCGGCGAAGGAGGACCTGACGGCCTACTTCATGAAACTCGTCGCCGAACGCCGCGAACGTCCCGGCACGGACATCATCAGCGTGCTCGCCGAGGCACGGGACGGCGAGGACAAGCTCGACGACAAGGAGCTGGCCGTCCTCGCCCTGACCTTCACCCTCAGTGGCCAGGACACGGCGACCTGCCAGATCAGCAACATCGTGTACCTGCTGCTGACCCGGCCGGAACTGGCCGAGTACGCGCGTGCGCACAGCGGCAAGCTGACGGACTTCCTGCACGAACTGCTCCGGTACATCCCCTTCCGCAAGGGGGTGGGCATTCCCCGGGTGGCGCTGGAGGACGTCGAGATGGACGGGGTGGTCATCCGGCGCGGTGACTTCGTGCACGTGTCGTACCTGACCGCCAACCGCGACCCGGCCCGCTTCCCGGACCCGGACGAGATCGTGCCCGGCCGTCTCGGGGCTCACCACATGGCGTTCGGCTGGGGCGGCCACCGGTGCATCGCGGTGCCCCTGGCGATGGCCGAGCTGGAGGTCGCCGTGGGCCGCCTGCTGGACCGCTTCCCGGCCCTGCGCCTCGCGGTACGGCCCGAGGAGATCCGCTGGGACACCAAGACCATCCGCCGCTTCCCCCTGGAGCTGCCTGTCGCCTGGTAGGACCGGCCTTTGGTGCGCAAGGCAGGAGCCCCGTCGCCTGACGGCGCGGGGCTCCTTGGGTACTGCACTCAGTCTGCGATCAGACTTGCTTTGTCTGGGATCAGACGGGGGTGACGTTCTCCGCCTGCGGACCCTTCGGGCCCTGCGTGACGTCGAAGCTCACCTGCTGGTTCTCCTCCAGGGAGCGGAACCCGCTGGCGTTGATCGCGGAGTAGTGAACGAAGACGTCGGGGCCGCCGCCTTCCTGGGCGATGAAACCAAAGCCCTTTTCGGCGTTGAACCACTTCACGGTTCCGGTAGCCATAAGCCCTCCTTGGGCTCAAAGGGTCGCCCTGCTCCAGAACCTGCAAGTGTGAAAACAAACTAAGTGCCGCACAACTGCATTCGTCTGAAAACGACGAGAGCCTGCGGTTACATGCTCCGCAGGCTCTGTACTGCAAGGAAACCAAACTGCAACTTGCGGCGAGCCTAGCATGTGGGCAGCGGAAAGCAACAGAGGCCAAGATCACGTCACCCGGACGTTTGAATGCGCCGGAAGCGGGTTGACCTCAGGGACGGCCTCGACCCAAGGGTGGGGGCGGTCCCAGCACCGTACCCCATGGGGTCTAGTGTCGCGATGTGGACAATGCTCGCACCCGGCCGCGCGTCGGACACATCCAGTTCCTGAACTGCCTTCCCCTCTACTGGGGGCTCGCGAGAACCGGCACCCTCCTCGACTTCGAGCTGACCAAGGACACCCCTGAGAAGCTCAGCGAGCAGCTCCTGCGCGGCGACCTCGACATCGGGCCCGTCACCCTCGTCGAGTTCCTGCGCAACGCCGGCGACCTGGTCGCCTTCCCGGACATCGCCGTCGGCTGCGACGGCCCCGTGATGTCCTGCGTGATCGCCTCCCAGGTGCCGCTGGACCAGCTGGACGGCCGCCGGGTCGCCCTCGGCTCCACCTCGCGCACCTCGGTCCGCCTCGCCCAGCTGCTGCTCGCCGACCGCTACGGCGTCCAGCCCGACTACTACACCTGCCCGCCCGACCTGAGCCTGATGATGCAGGAGGCGGAGGCGGCGGTGCTGATCGGCGACGCGGCCCTGCGCGCCAACCTGCTGGACGGCCAGCGCTACGGCCTCCAGGTCCACGACCTCGGCGCCCTGTGGAAGGAGTGGACGGGACTGCCGTTCGTCTTCGCGGTGTGGGCGGCGCGCCGCGACTACCTGGAGCGCGAACCCGGCATCACCCGCGCGGTGCACCGCGCCTTCCTGGAGTCCCGCAACCTCTCCCTGGAGGAGGTCGCCAAGGTCGCCGAGCAGGCCGCCCGCTGGGAGGCCTTCGACGAGGCGACCCTCGCCCAGTACTTCACCACCCTCGACTTCAGCTTCGGCGCGCCGCAGCTGGCGGCGGTGGCGGAGTTCGCCCGCCGGGTCGGCCCGACGACCGGGTTCGCGGCGGATGTGCAGGTCGACCTGCTGAGCGCCCCGTAGAGGCGCGGGGCGGTACGCGATCCGCGGCTGCCGCCGCGTGGGCGCGACCGGCCCTCGCCGGGCCCGCGACAGAAGAACCGCACAGCGCGCGAAGCGCATAGGCTGCTGCCGAACTCTCTGGGGGGTGAGGGCGCATGCAGCCGCTCGCGGGCGACGAACCCACGGCCGTCGGGCCGTACCGGCTGCTCGGCCGGCTCGGCTCCGGCGGCATGGGCCGCGTCTATCTGGGGCGTTCGGCCGGCGGCCGGACCGTCGCCGTGAAGATCGTGCACCCGCACCTCGCGCTGGACGAGGAGTTCCGCGCCCGGTTCCGCCGCGAGGTGGCGGCCGCCCGGCGGGTCGGCGGTGCCTGGACGGCGTCCGTCCTGGACGCCGACCCCGACGCGCCCGTGCCGTGGGTCGCCACGGCCTACGCGGCCGGCCCCTCCCTGACCGCCGCCGTGACCGACGGCGGCCCGCTGCCCGCGCACACGGTACGGGCGCTGGCCGCGGGGCTGGCCGAGGCGCTGGCCGCGGTGCACGCGCTGGGGCTGGTGCACCGGGACGTGAAGCCGTCCAACGTGCTGCTGACCCTCGACGGACCGCTCCTCATCGACTTCGGCATCGCCCGTGCCACGGACGGCACCGCCTCGCTGACCTCGTCGGGCGTGTCGATCGGCTCGCCCGGATACATGTCCCCGGAGCAGATCCTCGGCCGGGGGGTGACCGGCGCGGCGGACGTCTTCTCGCTCGGCGCGGTGCTGGCCTACGCGGCGAACGGTGAGCCGCCGTTCCCGGGCGACTCCTCGGCCGCCCTGCTCTACAAGGTCGTCCACGAGGAGCCCGAACTCGGCTCGCTGAGCGGCGAGCTGCGTGAGGTGGCCGAGGCGTGCCTGGCCAAGGAGCCGGGGCGGCGGCCCGGCCCGGCCGAGGTGGCCCGACGGCTGGCGCCGCAGGGGGCGGCACGTCTGGTGACGGACGGGTGGCTGCCGGGATCCCTGGTGGAGCGGGTGAGCCGCAGCGCCGTGGAACTGCTGAACCTGGAGGCCGCGGAGACCACACCGGCACCGCGACCGGGGGCCTGGCCGGAGCCGCCCGCGGTCGTGGCGGACGTGCCTGCGGTCGCACTGGAGCCGCCTGCGGTCGTACCGGACGCGCCCGTGGCCGTGCCCGACCCGTCCCCGGTCGTACCGAACCCGTCCCCGGTCGTACCGAACCCGCCCCCGGCCGTGCCGGAGCCGCGGGATGCGGGGGCTGCGTCGGCCGGGAAGGTGTCCGTGAGTGTCGCCGCGACCGCCGTGCCGGCGGAGGGCGGGCGGGGGCGCCGGGTGAGCTGCACGGTCGCGCTCGCGGTGGCCGGGGCGCTGGCGGTGGTCACCGTCGGGGTGGGGTTCCTGGTGAAGCCGTTCCTCGGGGCCGACGACGGCGGGCCGAGCAGCGACGCGGGCAGCGCGGCCAGGTCGCCCTCGGGGGCCGCGACGCCCGGCGCCGGGCCGATCCCGGCCGCCTACCTCGGCACCTGGCAGGGCTCGGCGACCGCCCTGTCCGGCAACCTGCCCATGGGCACCTTCCGGATCACCGTACGACAGGCCGCCGTCGGCCATGAGCTGGGCCGGCTGCGGCAGACCGACCAGCTGGGCGGGGTCTGCACCGACATCCTGACCCTGAGGTCGGTGTCGGCGACCAGGCTCGTCGCCTCCTCGACCGGCGCCGAGGGCAACCACGACGGCTGCGACCCCGGCACCAACACGGTCTACCTGACCCCGACCCACGACACCCTCGTCTACACGTCGGACAGCACGGCGGAGGGCAGTCCGGTGGCCGTGATGACGAGGCTGTGACAGCCCCGCCCCGCCCGGCCTCGGCCGCCGCGCCGTCGCTACTGCGGGGTCGTCACCGTGACGTGCTCCCCGCTGCCCAGGTGCAGCATGCCCTTGCCGGGCTGGATCGGGCCGCCCACCATCGCCCGGGTGGTCCGGATGCCGATCAGCTCACCGGAGCCGGACTCCTGCGGGGAGAGCAGGATGCCCCGGCGGGCCTTCTTGGCGTCCACCTGCCAGCCCGAGAAGCCGTCGCAGATCTCGTCCTCGTCACCGGCGATGACCACGGCGAGCCCCTCCTCGGCACCGCGCTCCACGATCCGCTTGAAGACGTCCTCGGCGTCGCAGTCGTCCAGCACCTCGGCGTCGTCGACCAGCACGACGATCGGCTCGGCCGGGGACGCCGACGCGAGCACCTCCGTCAGCTCGTCCTCGTCCACGTCCCGCCCGGTGAAGACCTTCAGCACGCCCTCCCGGCCGTCGAGTTCACGCAGCGGCGACTGGCGGGGCGCGGCGACGACGATCCGCACGCCGTTGGCCAGATAGGAGCGGGCGAAGCCCAACAGGGCAGTGGAGCGGCCGGACTTGGCGGGGCCGCCGATCACGAAGGCGGGCACGCCCTGGGCCAGGTCGGGCCCGAAGGCGGTGAGTTCGTCGCCACCGACACCGACGAGCGCCCACAGCGGGGAGGCCGCCGCGGCCGCGTCGCGCATCGCCCAGGCCTCCTCGAAGGAGATCCGGCTGGGCAGCACGTCCACCCGGAACGGCCGCCGGGAGCGGGGCACCTGGGCGTCGCGCGCCTCGGCCGCCTCGCCGATCGCGACGATCGCCGCGTTCTGCCCCTGGCCGGTGGTGTCCGCGGAGAGCAGCGCGAACTGCGTCTCTGCGGCCGTCTCGCTGCGGAAGGCGCGGCCGGGCGGGATCTCCTCGGGCACCTTGCGGGAGTTGATGTCCAGCATCGAGAAGTCCGCGCGGTCGGCGAGCCGCAGACCGTACTTGTCCTCGGTGAGGGAGGAGATCCGGCCGGCCAGGATCTGCCGGTCACCGGTGAGCACGAGATGGATGCCGACGCTCGCGCCCTCCCGCATCATCACCATGATCTGGTCGGTGAGGTCACCGTGGTTCAGCTCGCCGAGGGTGGGCAGCCAGCCCTCCCAGCGGTCCAGCAGCAGCACGACGTGCGGCAGCCGCTCCGCCTCCGGCACGGCGGCCCGCTGCTCCCCGATGTCCGCGAACCCCCGGTCGGCGAGCAGCTCCTGACGTCGGCTCAGCTCACCGGAGAGGCGGGCCATGAGCCGTTCCACCCGCTCGGTCTGGTTGCGGCCGACGACGGCACCGCAGTGCGGCAGCCGGGTCAGCGCGTTCAGCGCGCCGTTGCCGCAGTCGATGCCGTACAGGTGCACGTCGGCACAGGAGTTGGTGCGGGCCAGCGAACCGGCGATGGTGCGCAGCACCTGCGAGCGCCCGGTGCGCGGGGCACCGGCGATGATGAGGTGCCCGAAGGTCGCGAAGTCGACGGCGACCGCGCGCCGGGCCTGGTCGGCGGGCAGGTCCTCGACCCCGTACGGGGCGGCGGGCAGCGCGCCCTGCGCCTGCACGGCCGGCACGTCGTCGAGCAGCAGCATGTCGTCGAGGGCGGGCAGCCACGGCGAGTGCTGCGCCGGGATCCGCAGCGCGGTGTTGGCCTCGCGGACGGCGTCCACCAGCACCTTCAGGTCGGTGATCTCGTCGTCCTCCTTCACCTCCGACTTCGGCTTGCGCAGCGCGGCCCGCCCGAGGTCCTGCCAGGACAGCGCCCCGGCCCAGGGCGCGAGGGTGGCCGGGTCCGCGGCTCCCGGCCGCCGTCCCCCGACCCGGCCCGACTGGAAGGGGATCAGCGAGGCGTGCCCGAGCCGGACGTAGGCCCGTCCCGGCGTGCTCTTCGCGATGTGCCCGGCGTCGGGCGCGTCGATGACGTCGGTCGACTCACCGGCGTCGGTGACGCGCAGCGCGATCCGCAGGTTGGTGTTGGCGCGGATCTCGGGCGACACGACACCGGAGGGCCGCTGGGTGGCGAGCAGCAGGTGGATCCCGAGCGACCGTCCGCGCTGGGCGATGTTCACCAGCCCGGTGACGAAGTCCGGCAGGTCACGCACCATCGAGGCGAACTCGTCGATGACGATGAGCAGTCGGGGAACGGGAGAGCGCGAGGGGTCCCTCCTGACGAGGTCCTGGTAGTCCTCGATGTCCTTGGCGTCGGCGGCGGCGAGGATGTGCTCGCGCCGCTTGAGCTCCGCCCCCAGTGACTCCAGGGCCCGCTCCACGAGGTGGGCGTCGAGGTCGGTCACCATGCCCACGGTGTGCGGCAGCTTCACACAGTCCTTGAACGCCGAACCGCCCTTGTAGTCGACCAGGACGAAGGTCATGTTCTCGGGAGTGTTGGCGACGGCCAGCGCGGCCACGATGGTCTGCAGCAGCTCGGACTTGCCGGAACCGGTGGTGCCGGCGATGAGCCCGTGCGGCCCGTCCCGCCGCAGGTCGATACCGAACGGGCCGTCGTAGGACTCGCCGATGACGGCCATCGTCGACTGCCCGCCCATCCGCCAGCGCGCGGCGATCGCGTCCCGCGTGGGCGGCTCCAGCTGCAGCACGTCGAGCAGCCGGCTCGCGGCGGGCAGGGCGGAGTCCTCGCTCTCGCCGCTGATGTCCCGCAGCGGAGAGAGCGAGCGGGCGAGCCGCCCGCACCAGGCGGCGGAGACGAAGTCGGGCCGCACGTCCCGCTTGCGCAGCGCCCCGCTCTGCTCCACGCGCAGCCGCAACTCCAGCTCCTGCGGGGCCTGTTCCTCACCGGCGCCGTACTGGGGATGCCAGGCCTGGAAGGACGGGAAGCCGCCGGCCGCCTGCTGCGGCACCGGTGCGGCGGGGGCCTCCTGTCCGGCCCTCGGCTCGGCGACGACCACGCCCTGGCACTCACCGGGCAGGAAGCGCTCCTCCTCGTCGAGGCAGATGGAGCGGATGGCGACGCCCGGCCCTTCCTTCAGCAGCCGTACGACACCCGGCAGGGACCGCAGCCGCCGCGACCCGTCCCACACCACCACGATGTCCGGGTCGGCGAATGCGGGCCCGTCGAGCTTGCCGCGGCCGCCCTGCTGCAGGGCCTTCTGCCGGCCGTCGAGGAGCTGGGTCAGCTCGCCGACCCGGGCGCCGACGGTCTCGGAGTCGGTGCCGATCAGCACGTTCACGTCCTGGCCGCCGCTCGGGCGGGCGTGCGGCAGCCAGCGCACCCAGTCCCAGCGGGCGCCGGCGTCGTGGTCGGTGAGGACGTAGAACTGCACGTCCATCGGGCTGTGCAGGACGGCGGTCTGGGCGACGGCCCACCGCCCCAGCGCGTGCGCCGCATCCCCCGGCCCGGCGACCCCGATCACTCCGAGGTCGCGCAGCGACAGCGCCACCGGGGCGTCCTCGATGTACCAGCGGACCTTGCGCCTGTGCTCGTCCTGCTCGGGATCGTCGAGCTCGACCTCGCTGGGCACCCGCCCGGTGCCGAACCGGATCAGCAGGTGGTCGGCGTCCGTGCGCCGCCGCTCCCACAACCGGGTGCGCGGCCCGGTCCCGTACGTCAGCACGGCCGCCGGATCCGGCACCGCCGCCCGCCGCTCGGAGCGCTCCGCGACCAGCGCCTCCTGCGCCTCCCCCTCGATCCGCGCCTTGTGCTCCTTGTACTCCTTGAGCTGCTTGGCGTGGGACTTCCGACCGTGCTTCTTGTCCATGAAGTAGTTGCCGAAGAGCATCACCGGGCTCATCAGCGCCATGATCAGGTAGTACCAGCGCCCGAACATCAGCACCGAGACGACCGCGCCGACGAGCGGCAGCAGCGCCATCAGCCAGGGCAGCGGCCGGGCCTCGTAGTCACCGGGCGGGTTGGGCAGCGAGAAGTGCGTCTGCCGGTCGGCGGGGCGCAGCCGCGGGGGCCGGTTGTAGTCGAGCCCGGCACCGTCGTCGGACCACTTGAGGGCGGCGTTGGGCGGTGTGTACCCGGTGATCTCCAGGAGGCTGTTCCCGACCGAGAGCTGGGCGTTCAGCGGCCAGTCGGCACCGCTTGCGAACTCCTCCCCGTCCAGCCGCGCCCCTTCGGTGTGCACCTCGACTTTGCAGGTGCCGTCGATGGCGATGGTGAGGGTGGCGGCGCGGGCGGGCAGTTCGGGGTCCGCCACGCGGAGGGGGCAGGCGGGGCCGGCGCCGATGTCGTACCGCCCGACCCCGAGCCGGTGCACGGCGCCGGCGGCGGGGCCGCCGGCGACCCGGAACTCCACGACACCGGTGGGCTCGCCGAGCAGACACCCGGCGGGGTCGTGGAGACTGACGACCACACCGTCGCGCAGGGGCGAGCCGACGACGGTGGCGGCGGGGTCGAGGGCGTACCCGTCGACGTAGGCGAGCGGACCGGAGAACGGGACGGCGGCGGACGCCTGTTGGCGGTGCGCGCCGATGGGGATGACCTGGGCGCCGCCCCCGCCTTCACCTTCGCTCGCCCCCTCGCTCGCACCCCCGCGGTCGCCCCTGCCCGCACCGCCGGCCGGAGCCGCGTACTCCGCACCGACCTGCCGAGCCAGCTCCCTGGCGACGTCACCGACGGTCGACTCGGGATCCGCGTCGAGCACCACGTCGGCGGTGCCACCGCCGACCGGATCCACCACGGTCAGACTCAGGCGCACGTTCGTCCCCCCACAACCGAGAGCACCCAACACAGTGGAAGTGACCTTAGCCGCCCGCTCTTTCCCGGGTGCAACGGGATGTGTACGGTTCACGATTCCGCCGCAGAAGCACCGTGCGGTCCCGTGCGTCACCCCCGTAGGATCTTTGCTCGTGCGGACGGCCATGCCATGGCCGGGGATCCGCGCGCACGGTGCCACGGGGGAAGGCCCTGCGGCCACGTCAACGGGAGGGAGCCGTCATGGCCGGCAAGGACACGGATCTCACATATGCCGAGATGGAGAAGGTCGCGGGCGACCTGATCAAGGACATGCACGAGCTTGAGGACAGGATCAAGAACGTGGAGAAGCGGGTCAGCGCCCTGGTGGAGAACGGCTTCACCACCCAGAAGGCCTCGGGAGCGTACGACGACTCCATGAAGGACTTCACCAAGGGCGCGACCAAGACGATCCAGGGCCTGCACGGCCTCTCGGACTTCCTGAAGAAGGCCAAGGAAGCGTACGAGCAGCTGGACGAGCAGCTGGCGAAGCAGGCCAAGGGCTGAGCACCGCCTCGGCGGCGGAGGGCCCACGTCGGTGCGATGGAGCGGTCGGCCATCGCACCGACGGTCGCCGACCGCCATGGTCGAGCTCTTCGACGCGGTCGCTGGTTCGCTGACCTGGCTCGACGGTGGCACCATCCATGAGTGACGTCCAAATGTGCGGCATCGTCTGTCCGACGGACTGGGTGCCGCTGCCGCTTGATCCGTCGGACGACGTGAAGAGATGGGCAAAGGACACCGCGGCGGAACTCTGCGAGCGGAGCAGTGCTGCGGGATTCCAGTTGGATGGTAGGGCCCTGCGCAAGGACCTGCGTAACTGGGCCGAGGACAGCCGCAGACGTGCTCCGCTCTACGGCTTCGCCTTCTACCCCGGCGGCTTCGACTCGGCCTTGGGCCTTCTGGAAGTCGAGGTGATCCGGACCGACAATACGGTCCCGCGGTTCTCACTCGAATGGTTGGCGGACACCTTCAGCGCACATGACTTCGGCCCGCCGCAGATCTCCCACCCCGAACTGCCGATCGGTCCCGCCGTGCGCCTTCGTCAGAATTTCGTGGCGAACGATATGCCCCGCGGCGGTCCCGGAGTGCTGCTTCAGACCGTCACGTACGGAGTCCTGCCGGAGGGTACGGACGACGCCCTCGTTCTCCTCGTCTCCTGGACCGCACCGGGCTTCGACGACGTGATGGAGGACGCTGCGGACAGCATCGCGCAGACGTTGACGGTAGGTTTCTGAGCCGAGGGAGGCCGAGCAGCCGGCGGAAGGGCCGACCAGGGGGCCGTCAGCAACCGGCCTGCCGTCCCCTCACACGGCTTCAACGTGTACGTCGACCGGGTTGAGCACGGCCAGACACGCCTCGATGTCCGCGGGATCGCTCGTGAAGATCACCGCACTGCCGTGCCTGACGGCGGACAGGGTCACCCAGGCGTCCACCGCGTCCGCCCTCTTCTTGGCGGGAAGCCGCGCTTCGCCGAGAGCCGCACCGATCCGGCGCCAGTCGATCAGGTCGGGGCCGGTCGCGCACGCGATGCATTCCGGGCGTCCTGCCGCAGTTGCCCGCATGGGAGGCTCCGACGCGCGGGACTGCGGCACGGTGCAGTCCTTGAGAACGCCGGCCAGGGCAAGGATGACCGATGGGCGCGGGCGCCACACCTGAGCCAGTACGGGACCGAGGACAAGTGCGCGATGCGGCGTGTTCCTGAGGCCGTTGTGCAGGGCCACGGCCTTCGCCTTGCGGTCTGCCAGCGCGACCAGCATGCCCGAGGCGTAGCCCGGGACGCGCACGCTCACACGACCTGCCCGGGGCGGGCGGTACACCACGTTCAGCGCGGCCGCCATCTGCCGCGTGGCGGCGTGCACCAGGTAGGCCGAGATGTCCGTCCCGGCGTGGGTCGCCTCGGTGAGGCGGATGTTCCGTGGAATGGCCGACGTCGGCCATGGTGGCACGTCGCCCCTTGTAACGTGCGCGCTGCAGCACAACGGCTGCCTGCTGATCCCGTCGGCGATGAGCAGTAAGATCCGACGACCGCATTGCAGAAGTGACGGGTGCGATGTCGGCGCGATCTGGGTTATTGGGGGATACCAGACATGTCCAAGGGCGATCTGGCCCTGAGCCTCGCCGGGCTCGACGACTTGGCGGCTCGACTGAGGTCGATCAAGCAACGCATGGACGACACCGGCCAGGTCGACCGGAAGCTGGGCAACGGCGAGCTGGGCTCAAGTGCGGCTTTCGACGCGATGGAAGACTTCATGCACGGCTGGAAGGACGGCCGCAAGGAGATCGACGTCGGCCTTGAGAACGTCGCGAAGATGGCGCAGGAGATCGTCGACAAGATGACCAAGCTCGACACGGACCTCCGGAACGCCGTCCGCAAGCACGAGAGGGAGGGCAAGGGTGGAAACTGAGGCCCCTCTCGCCGACGAGCCCACGGCTGAGGACCCCTTCGCGGGAGCGGCTCCCGGGGATGTCATCGGCATCAACATCCAGGTCCCCAGCACCTGGTACGAGTTCGACGTCCACCCCGCCACGGTGAATCGCTCCATCCGGGAGGTCGTGGCCGAGCGGGTCAGGCAGCGGCCGGAACTGGCCAAGTACCAGGCGGACTTGGTCAGGACCCTGAAGAAGGTGGCCCGCGAGGCCCGGAAGGCCAACGTCGTCTACTCCGGGTCCATGTGCGAGATCGTCGACGGCGAGCCGATGGTGGCGAGCCTGACGGTCAGTGTGGACGCTGCCGTCAACGAGACCACCGGCGAGACCGCCCCCACCGGACTCGACACCCTCATGAGCGTCCTGAAGCCGATCGAGCCCGGCCGTCGGCCCACGGACCCGTGGCGCCGCGTACGCCTGGTGGAACTGCCGGACGCCGGCCAGGCGGCCCGCGCCGAAGGCATCGAGGACATCGAGATCCCCGACGACAACCGCAGCTACCGCGCGGTGCTGATGCAGACGCTCGTACCCTTCCCGGGCAACGACCCGAAGGTCGCCGTCATCAGCGCCAGCACACCGCAACTGGCGCTGGCCGAGCCCATGCTGGAACTTTTCGATCTCATCGCCGGCACCTTCCGCTTCGTCCACCGCGCAGACCTCGACACGGAGAGCTGAGCCCCATGGCCCGCCCCACCGACTGGCACAACCTCGACCTGCACGACGACCCGACGCCCGGCGACCCGCACGAGGTCAGACTCCAGGGCCAGCGGTACAAGACCTTCGTCGAGGACGTCGCCACGGTGCTCAGGAGCATGCGGTCCGCCTCGAAGGACTCCGTCCTCAAGGAGTCGGCCGGCAAGGCCATGGAGGCCTTCAAGGAGCAGATCGGCAGGCTGCCCGGCCAGTTGCAGAAGCTGCACGACTCGTACGACCTGGTCTCGGGTGCCCTGCTCACCTACGCCGGGAAGCTGGAGCAGGCCCAGACCACGGCGGACCACGCGCTGGCCAAGGCACGGCTCCTGCGCGGCGACCTCTCCAGGGCACAGGCCCGGCTGGCCGGCGCCACCACCGCGGCGAACACCGCCAAGTCGGCCCAGGACAAGCTGAACAACCCCAGCGGCGACGCCCCTGCCCCCGACCCCCAGAAGGTCCGCAAGGCGACCCGCGACGCCCAGCACGCCAATGAGCACCAGAAGGCGATGCAGAGTCAGGTCGACAGCCTGAACAGCCAATTGGCAGAACTGAGGGCCAAGGCCGAGAACGCCGGCAAGGACCAGGACAGGGCCGCCACGAAACTCGTCCACGACATCCACAGCGCTTCCGACGCGGGGATCCACAACAAGAAGTGGTACGAGAAGGTGGGGGACTGGCTGGCCGAGGCGTGGAAGGTGACGGTGATCGCTGCCAAGATTTTCGTAGCCGTTGCCGGAATTGTGCTCCTGTTCCTGGGAGGTCCGCTTGTCTGGTTTGTCCTGGCGGCAGCCTTGATTGTGCTGGCGGACACTATTGTGCAGTTCACTCAAGGCAAGGCGGGTTGGGGTGATCTTCTATTCGCCGTACTGGACTGCATCCCAGTGGTTGGGAAACTGTCAATGCTTGCGAAAGCGGGCAGGCTTGCCGACGGAGTCAAGATGGCGTTGCGGGTCAGGAAAGCGGAAATCGCCAGTGCCCGCCTGATCAAATTGTGGCACGCCGGTGAAGATCTAAAGGGATTCCGGAAAATCGGCTTCGCCTTCGTCAAGGGGGAGTTCAAGAACACGCTCAAGGACGGACTTAACGGAGGCTGGGGCGATGTAAGGAAGAATGCTCTGGGCAACCTCGTCAGCAACGCTGTCGGTGTGGGCTCCGGGGAACTTGTCAGCAAGGGCTTGAGCAAGGGGCTTCCCAAGGTAGCTGCAGTGATCTACGCCAGCGGTCTGACCAATATGACGCGTCGGAAATATCAGGAACTCGGCATGACCTTGGCCGGGAAGAATATGAGGGGAAAGGCGATTCTGGGAGGGACCCAGGGGCTACTCACCAGCGTCACCAAGGCCACTGTCAACAGCGCACTTTTCGGTGTCAAGTTTGACACCAGTGGTGTGTTGATGGACACCGTCGGTGGTTACGGTGAAAGCGGCCTGGGCTACAAGCCTGGGATCCTGCCCGCCAAGGCCGCGTTCAGTGACTGATCTGTTCCTGTGCTTCTGCGAATCGGGCGAGTGATTCCTTGACCTGGACCCGGAAGTCAATATACCGGACCGTACCATCGGCTGCTGTTTCGATGTGCTCTGTAGGCTCCGTGACCCGGCCAAGGAGACTTCCGGCCAGTTGCTGAGCCGCCGCCCAGACGGCAGCGGCAGTTATCCGCGGTGATGATTCATCAATCACTGTCCAGCGGTGACTGATCGTCATAAGCCCATCCTTGAGCTTGAACTTCAGCGGCAGTCCGATGGCCTCGGAACACTTGAACGTGCCGCGTCCACGCTGCAGCAGATCGCTCACACCGTCGAGCAGTTCGACCAATGCTGGGAAGAGGATGATCCCTATGCCGCCATCCGGTTTCCGGGGATTCCGCGAAGTGGCTTTTCCGGAGCTTCCCCTGACGTCGAGATGTCCCTGGAACATGCCGTCTAGGACGTCATCCTGGTCGTCGAGCAGCGTGTACATAAATTCGGGCACGGGAACCTCGCTTCGTTCTCGGCGGACACTCGGCAGACGGTGGTCAGTGGGCGATGCCGGCGGACTGCGCCAGTTCCCAGGAACTGCTCTCCACACCGTTGGGACGTCCGCTGCTGAGCGGAGGATGTTTGGGGCGCACGGCGATCAGTTCCTGCCGTCCGCGAGGCGCGATGACTACGCCGAACCGCGGGTCCCCTGCGAGAGAGAACCCTTGGGCTCGGGCAACTGTCATTGTCGTCCGCCACTTTTTGCCGAGCCCGTAGCGTAGGGCGACGACACTGACCTTCTTGGTCGGGGCATCCGGATCCGGAAGTTGGAAGTGCCCGACGTCCCCCTGAGGAACGGGCTTCAGGGAGGGGTGTTCGCTCCAGGGGTAGACGGCCAGGATGCCCTTCATCTGTTTGACCTGGGTCCAGCGGCGCTCCGACAGGGCAAGCCCGACTGTCGACACGACGACCAGCGGAACGATGGCGTAAGCAGGCAGCGAGCCACCGACCAGTGACTCCCACAGAACCATGGCGAGTAGAGGGAACCCGGGTAGGGAGAGCCCCCAGAGAGTGAACACCGCACGGGACCGCCGCCGCGCCCGCTGCCACGTACGAAGGGTATCCGGATCATCCAAGGCACTACGAGGTGTTGCGTCCCCCATGCGGTGAACCCTCCAGACAGTTGGTTAATTGTGTCCGCCCGTCCATCGGTTGGCGGGGTCGGAAAGCAATTCGGTGTTACCAGCCGACGGTATCAGGACGCTGGTGTTCCTCTGCGGGTGGCGAAGGCGCGTGAGACGGGGCGGCGCGTGTCCTTCCGGCCATCACTCTTTCGAGGCTTCGGCCAAGACGATTCGAAGCTCGTCGGTTTCACGATGTTGTGGAGGATCGCACGCTATCGGACGTGTCGTTCCTGCCCGCTGGTCGCTCTGCGGTATCCCTCCTTGTCCTCGCGGTGACCGCTGCCATCCATCTCATTGTCCGCACCGAACCTGCTGATCGTCGCAGTAGCAGCGCTCGACTTCGGCGAGGTGGGCGCGCTGCTCCAGTCCGTGATCGGTCCTGTCGCCGAGGAGTCCGTCGTCGGTTTCGATGGCTGGTATGCACCGCCGCGGACCGTTGTCGCCATCCGAGGGCGCCGAGGGCTGTCCTACATCGCGACTCCATCGTGCGGCGAGGGAACCGAGTCGGCTCTGCATGTGTCCAGCCGTGCTCTTCCGGCCAGTTTCCTCGGTTGCTTCCTGTCAGCGATTCACGGCTTGAGCTTCCTGAACCTTGACGTCCTGATCGTTGCCGAAGGTCCCATCGGGCAGGTCGCCGTCTGTACCTCCAGTTCCCGTCCAGGTGATCTCCCAGGTGACCGTGGCCCGCAGGTTGTACGTCCCGCCACCGGACGAGCGCAGGTACTTGATGCCGCAGGGTGGCGTCTCCGTGGCTTTCCCTTTTGCGTACGGTTCTCCGATCGAATCATCGGCGTTGATCGCGCACTCTCCGGAAGCGGGATAGGTCTCGGCGTCGGCGGTTCCCGGCTGGAGCCTCAGCGATACAGGCTTGGCTACGGTCGTGGCCTGGATGTTCAGGCCTGGCGCGGTGATGGATGCGGTGACGGAGACGGGTTTGAAATCACCCTTGTCCAGCCACGCCCAGGTGGGGAGGTTGACCTTGGTCGCGCCGCTCGGGGCAAGCGTCACCTCGGTGCCTGGAACCTTGATCTGTTCATAGGCGAGTCCCGCCAGGATCTCCGGCGATATTGCGTTCTTGACCTTCGGGGTATCGCCGTTCTGCACCCAAAAAGGCAGAGTCGAGTTACACGCCGTCCGATCGAGGAGGGGCGCGTTCGGATTCTCGACCGCTCCCCACCACATGCCGTCATCCTGCTTGTCGAGATTGTAGTTCTTGTACTCGCCGTCCTTGTACTTCTCTCGAAACTCGGCCGTGGCGTTCTTCGCGTAGTTGGGCTGACTGGGATCGGTTGTGACGTTCTTGTACTCGGACTCTGTTTCCTTGGCGAACTGCTTGGCTGTCCACCTCGGCGCGAGCCAGCAGGCTGGAGGCTTCCACGAGGTGTCCGCGGGCGACACGTGCCCCACGGACGAGCCGGAGCCGTTCTTTGAGGTGTCGTAGGAGACCGCCGCGTAGAGCGTGCCGTCCTTGAGGCCGTTGTCCTTCTTGGTATTGGTCGTGCCCTTGTCGATGGGGCCGCCGGCGAAGGCGCTGTGAGCCGGGGCGAGAAGCAGGGCGGCAGTCAAACCGGCGACGCTGATCGTGTGACGCTTCAGGCCTTGCACTGCGTGGCCTCCGTCTGCACCTCGATGTCCGCTGCGGTCCACAGGCCTTGGGCTTCCTGAGACGCCGTCATGACGATCTCGAAGTAGTAGTAGTCCTTGTCGCTGGGACTGGTCTTGAGGATCTTTCTCGACTTGACTTCCTTGCCGTAGAACTTCGAGTCGTCATCACAGAAGGAGACGGAAGCTCGCTTGCCGTCCGCAGCCAGCTCAACCTTGCCCTGCGAGTAGCGCTGGATCCCGGTGACCGTCCAGCCGCCGTCGATGTACTGCTTGATCTGCTTCTTCGCGTAGGACTGAGCGGTACCACCGGCCGTGGAGTAGAACTTGTATGCAGCATCCTCCGCGTCCTGCCGAACAATGCCGTAGTTGATGGCCCGGACGAAGTTCTCCGCGTCTCCGAGAGCCGCGGACTCCTTCGCGTCGGACGGCTTGGTGATGTCGAAGGCCATCTTGAAGTCCGGAGGGAACGTCATGGTCGGACGGTCGATGTCCGCCGTGGTGTTCGATGCGCTCGGGGAAGGTGCCTTGGTGGCGCTGGTGTCGGCCCCCGCGATCTTGTCGTTGTCCTTGGAGCTGTTGTTCCCGCCGCCGCATGCTGTCAGTAGCAGGGTCGCGGTCGCGGCCAGCGCGGTGGCAATGGGCAATGTGCGGCGCTTCACTGTGGACTCCCCGTGAGAATGAAGTTCGTCAAGTAAGCAGACGCTATCGGCGGGGTTCACGGTTTCGCCAGAGCGAACATCCTTGCAAATATGGCCGAATGGGGCATATTTCGTTCTGATGGCATGGGATGCGTCTCGATTGTGCTCGAACGGGTGACGGCCCCGGTCGCCTTGAGGTCGCGTCCGGGGTTGCCGGGATGCTCGACTCCAACTCGTGATTGAGCTACTGGTCGCGGCTCGCGCGGGCATGGTCCGACCCGCTGTCGTTTCTGGCGTCGAGTGTGGGGGTCTCGGCGAGCCGTAGGCCGCGTGACTCTGCCACTCGCAGGGCGTTGTTCAGGGACTCCGCAAGTCGGATTCCGGCGTAACGCACCTCGGTATACGGCGATGCGGGGTCGGCCAGCACCTTGCGCGCGCAGGTGAGGACGTCCATGCCCGCTGCGAGCTGTGCGGCCTCGATGTTGTCGGCCAAGTGGGAGAGGTGGCCGCCCTCGGCGTCAGGTACGAGGTAGCACGGCTTGCCGTCGGGGGACGGCCAGGGCAGGAGGCGGATGGGAGTTGTCGACTTCGGCTGCGTCATGCGGCTGCTCCCTCCGTGCCGATCAGGTGCTGGTCGAGGCCGATTCGGGAGTCGGTGGCGAGCGCGAAGGAGGGGCGGCGTCGTGCGTGCTGGGTGCCTTTCTGTTCCAGTGTCGTGAGATAGGGGCGGGCGAGGGCGGAGGCCGCTCCGTCGAGTGGAAGGTCGAGGCCGTAGGGGGAACGGTGGGCGGGGAGCCCGGCGGGCTCCGGACGGGGAGCGGTGGGTGTGGGGGAGGTGGAGTGTGGGGCCGGGCAGCGCCGGTGCTGTCCTGCGCCGAAGCCGAGCAGCAGGCTCAACCGGTCGAGGATCCGGCGGATAGAGTCGTACATGTCGACGCTCCTCTAGAACGTTGGCCGTACCCCTCGGGCCGTTCCAGCGGTCGCGGGGGTTTTTGCTGCTCCACCGTAGGCTCGCATGTATGTACCTGTCTATAGCTATGCATTTAGAGGGGTTGCTATGCGTCTAGCTCTGCCCCTACATACAGTCTGGGCGTGTTCGAATTTGACCCCACCCGGCCCAAGTGGCAGCAGATCGCGGAAGTCGTTCGAGCGAGGATCGCCGGCGGCGAGTACCCCGTGCGCGGACTCATCTCGGAAGTGAAGCTGGAGCAGGAGTTCGGGGTGTCTCGTGTGACCGTGCGCAAAGCCACCGCGGCCCTGCGGGAAGAGGGCCTCATCACCACGACGCCGGGCATGGGGTCATTCGTCGCGGAACGCTGACGGCGGTTGGCGGCTCTGCGGTGCAGTGAAGCCGCTGGGCAGAGTCTCCGAACGTGGATCAATGCGTCGTGATGGGTAATCGGCGCAACTCGGGACAGCCCTAGCCTCTAGGAGCGGGACCGGCTCAGCCTTGGCGCTTTGGGCCTCCTTTTGCGGTCCGTTGGTTGTAGCCCCCAAATCCCTCGACACACAGTGACCTCGGCCCCCTGCGTCTCGCGGGGTGGCCGGGTAGGCAGGTGTTCACGGGGGTAATGGTGGCGGATCACGTCAGTGTGTCCACGGGTGAGTTGCGGGAGATCAGCAGGTCTGTCGCGAAGTTGAAGTCCAACTTTGAACATGCGAAGGATCTCGTCGACTCGTACGGGTCCGAGATCGGGTCCGGCGAGGTGGCGGACGCCCTCGGTGACTTCGCGGACGACTGGAAGAAGAAGCGCAAAGAGCTCTGCGACGGGCTGGAGTTCCTCGGGAAGACCGCGGGTGAGGCGGCGAAGGCCTACGACGGGGTCGATCAGCATCTCGCCGACGCGCTGGTCAAGGCTCAGCCGGGGGACAAGTGAGCGATCACGACTTCTCCGGCGTCGACTGGCAGACGGCCCGGTACGACGACAAGGAGTTCACGCCAGGAGACCCGTACGAGGCGGCCCGGCTCGGGAAGCGGATCTCCGACACCGCCAAGCTGATCGAGGAGCAGGCCGGGAAGCTGAACAACCTCGTCGACGGGAACGGGTGGGACTCGGACGCCGGGAAGGCGTTCACCGCGAAGACCGGCGACACCGTCAAGCTGCTGAAACAGTCGCATCAGCGGTATGCGGCGGCGGGGGCGGCGCTCGGGTCCTCCGTGCCGTACGAGCCCATCGCCGACAGCGTGCGGGAGAACTGGGCCACCGCGCTCAATCACGCCCAGAATCGCGTGCGTTCCGCGCTGAAGAAGGCCGCGGCCGCCGATGCCGACAGCAGTCACTACCAGAAGCAGATCGATCAGCATCCGTCCCCTGACGACAACCATCCGGACAAGCAGAAGCTCAAGCGGCAGAAGGAGGCCTCGGACGGGGAGCTCGACGCCGCGAAGCGGGAGCTCCGGGCCGCGCTCGAGTACCGGGACACGCAGGCCGAGTATGCCGCCAAGGCGATACGGGACGCCATCGACCACGACGGGCTGAAGGATCCCAAGCACCACTGGTGGGACAACTGGAAGGACTGGGTCGCCGAGGTGGGGCATTGGGCGGGGGCGATCGCCGGCGTGCTCTGCGTCCTGGCGCTCGTGCTCGGAGCTATCCCCGTCCTCGGCGAGATCATCGTGGCGCTGGCACTGGTGGCTTCTGTGGTCGCCCTCGTCTGCGACATGGTCTCCGCCTTGGACGGCAAGGGCACCTGGCTGGACGTCGCCATCGACGTCGTCGGTGTGCTGTCCTTCGGCGCCGGGCGAATCCTGGGCACGGCCGCGAAGGAGGCGGCCACCGCCGCGCGAGGGTCGGCCGCTTTGAAACAGTTCCTCGCCCTGCGGGAGCTGGGCGTGGACGCGAAGGTGGCAAGCGAGAGTGCGGAGGCGCTCACGGGGGTCAAGGCGGGCAAGATCAGTGAGGCCCTGGCGAAGGGGCCGAACAGCGTCCTGCCGACGATGCGGTCGATCGTCAAGGATTCCCTCGACTTCAAGTCGTACTACAACGACATACGTGAGGCCATCACGAAGACGGCCCCGGACGACGGAGTCCTCGTCAAGGGCAAACTGCCCAAGCTGATCGGTCTCTCGGACGCCGGGTTCAGGACCGTGGCCTATTCGCGGGCCGCTCTCTACCAGGCGAGCCAGATCCTGCCGACAGCCGCGGGCGTCATGAACGTGGCCCCCATGCACTCCTGGGAACCGACCTCGCTGGAGCCCAACGCCTTCGACGGCCTGAAGCACACCAACGGCTGGGGCGCGAACGGAATCCCCTTCTACAACGGGCATCTGAAGGTCTCCGGAGGCTGAGAAACCCGACGAGACCCGACCATCGCGAGGCCCATGAGGGCAAGGGGAGCAGAGAAGAAGTGGCACGGGAAGACGGTCGGACCGTCGACGAGTTGTTCGCCGGACTTTCGCCGGCCAAGCAGCGAACGTTCGAGGAAGTCGGGCTGGGGCTGCCGGAGTTGCGGCGGATTGCCGAAGAGGACGGTCATACGCGGCGTGTGCGGCGCATCCTGGACATCGATGGAGGAAAGCCAGAGGACACGACCAGCGTATGGGCCTGGGTCCGACTGCCGCTGATCGCCCTCGTGGGTGTCGTTAGCTGTCTGGCGTCCACGTATCTGATCGACAGGTACGCGTTGTTGGTCGGCCTGGCCTGGGGCATGGCCGTGATCTGGGTGGCGGTCAAAGCCCCGCTGTGGCGCGGTGGCCCCGTTGTGCGGGTGTTGGCCGTGGCCGCCTATGTAGTGCTGGTCTGGCTGGGGTCCCAGCAGGCCGACAAGTGGTATCTCCAGGTGCGCGGGCAGGAGACCACGGTCACGTATGCCAAGGCCGTCGATCGCGGGTCACACGGTGTGACCACCCTGTACTGCCGTGTCAAGCTCCCTGACGGATCGATCCGACAGGTGTTCAGGAACGACAAGTGGTGCACGGACGAGACCATGGTCGGGACGAGGACACAGGCGGTGATCGATCCGGCAGGCCACTACCGGCCTTTCCTGGGACGTAAGTCGGACCTTGATGACGGCGTCATCGACTATCTCTGCCTGGGCGCCGCCGTCGTTCTCCTCCTCACACCGATGGCTGCCGCCGCCCTGAGTCCCGCGAGCAGGAGGCCTCGCAACCGGGGTGGCCGTCCGAGCGAGGCCGGCGTATGACCGGCGGCATCGAAGCCCGCGCCGCCGCCAGTGCCTCCGCCCCACCTCCCTCCGACTATCGTCTCGCCGTCCCCGAAGGCTGGGAGCGGATCGTGCTGGACAGCCCGGAGCGCTGGACCCACCGCATCGACAAGCTGGTCAAGCGGGGGTTGCGGCGGACGCAGGCCACCCCGCAGCTGGAGGCCGCGCTGGCGGAGCGGATGCGGGCGCAGGCCGAGGCCGCGCGGGCCAACGGCGGCGTGGAGATGTACGTCGTCAACCAGGTCCTCGGCCAGGTCCCCGTCTCCGCCGGACTGGTCGTGACGGTGCTGCGGCCGTCGCCCGGTACTGAACCCGGCGACCTCGGCGACATCGCCCGCTCCCTCGCCCTCCGCGCCGACACTAAGGACGCCGGCATCGATGACGTCACCCTCGTCGACCTCCCCGCAGGCCCTGCCGTACGCCACCGCTACCTCCGTCGACCCGCCGCCGACGACCCGGACGGGAACAAGCTCGCCGTCGCCCACCTGGACGTCTACCTCGCCGTCCCGCAGAGCGGCCAGCGACTGCTGCTCTCCTTCTCGACCCCGACGGCACCCCCGCTGGAGCCGCTGGTTGAGGCCCTGGTCACACTGTTCGACTCCGTCGCCCGCACCCTGCAATGGATGGCCTGATGCCCGAGTTCGCCGCTGCCACCGTTCGTCTGCGGACGCCGGAGGACGCCGTCGCGCTGCCCGTGCGGTCGTCCGTGGATCTGCGCGCGTGGGCTGCGGAGACGGCCCGGGGGCTCGTCGGCCGGGACGGCGACGAGCCGAAGCTGCTCGACGCCCTCGCCGCCGAACTCCGCGAGGCCGCCGCCGACTCCCGCGAGCGGGGTCCGATCACGGCGCTGTCGTACGTTCCCGAGCCGCGTCTCGGGGAGCTCGCCCGGATCGAGTTGTCCGCGCTGGTCGCCGACGACACGCACCCGGAGCTGACCGTCGACCTTCTCCGTGACTACCTCGCCGCCCCCACCGCCGACTCCTACCGGCCGCCCGAGGCCGAGCTGTGTACCCTGCCCGCCGGGCCCGCGGTGCGGGTAAGGCATGCGTATGTCCGGGACGTCGGCCGGGACGGGCTGGGGACGGTGCTGGAGACGTGCGCGTACGGCATAAGGGCCGACGAGGCGTGGGGGCTGGTCCTGCTGACGTCCTGGCAGGCGCTGGCCCACACGGACACCCTGTGCGAGCTGACCGACGAACTGGCCCGGACGGTCCGGGTCACGGCGTAGCCGAACGGCTCAGGCAGCCGTCAGGCGGCTGACGAGGGACTCGCCCTCCAGGGACGTCAGGCGGCACCAGGAGTCGTCCGTGAAGGTGATTCTGAAGTCCCGGCCGCCGACGCTGAACGGCCGTCGTTCGACGGTGGCGACCGTGCTCAGGTCCGTCTCCCAGAGGACTTCCTCCCAGGGGTCCCGGGGGTCCTGGAGCCCGCCGAGGACCAGCAGGCGGCGGTCGGTCAGGACGAGGTGGGTGACGTCGGTGTCGGGGCGACGGGCCGGGTCGAGTTCCCAGGGGAGGGTACGGGCGATCGTGCCGGGGGCGGCCCACAGCACCGGGAAGTCCGTCTCCTCGTTCTCCGGGTCCTCGCTCCTGCCCAGCGAGTCGGAGCCGCCGGGGCCGCTGCCGGAGGGCACGTTGCCCCCGGAGACCGCGGCCAGGGCGAGCACGCCGAGGAGGAACGCGACGGCCAGCACGGCCCGCACGACGGGGCCGGTCCGCGACCTGAGCCGGTAGGCCGGGCCCGTCGGCCAGTCCGGCAACTCGGCCTGTATGTCGCGCCGTTCGGTGTCGCGGAACCAGCGCCGGCCCCGGACCCGGTCTGCTGCGCCGGTCGCGAAGGACACCGGCGCGCGCGCCACGAGCTTCTCGCCCTCCGGGGGTTGCCAGGAGTGGCGCTGCGGCACGGTCACGGTCGGTCCTCCTCAGGGTGGTGCGCGGCGGCGGAACCCGTCGTCCGGCCGGGTGATCCGTGATCCTAGTCAGGCCGCCGTCGGAAACCGGCCGCCGGCGTGAGCACTTCGTGCAGGCCTGATGGGCGCACGGTGACGGTGCCGGGTGCGGACGGGTTGCGAGCGGGGGACGGGGGATTCACCGGCGCACACCCCCGCGTCCCTTGATGTGTCCAGAGTCTCAACCGCCCTACAGGTCAACGCCGTTGCAGATCGCAACGACGATTTCGGTGAGGTCAAGGAGTCCGGACGTGCCTTGAGGGGCTTATGTGCGGCTGATACGGTGCGATCGCTTGACACTCACCCCGCGGCCGAGTATTTGGCCGAGTCGGGGTTGATTGGTGTCGAGTGTCCGCTTTCGCGGTACCGGCCGGTGCGGCGACAGGCGTTGACAGGTTTTCAGGTTCTCGACAGAGACTGTCTTGGCTGTAACGGGGAGCGGTTGCGTGAAGATCCAAGAGCGTACGGGGGCGGGCGCCGGTCGTTCCGCGGGTCCGGCTCAGCCCTCGGTCGGTGACCGGCTTCCCACCGCCCCCCGCGAGCGCAAGCCCGCGCTCGCCGCGCTCGCCGTGCTGCTGATCCTGCTCGGTGCGCTGGGCGCGACGACGCTCGTGCTGCAGGCCGGCAAGCGGATCGAGGTCATAAAGATCACGAAGGACGTGCCGGCCGGCACGTCCGTGACCGACAGCGACGTGACCTCCGTCCTGGTCGCCGACGACCCCGGCATCCACTACGTCAGGTGGTCCCAGCTGGAGAGCCTGAAGAAGCTGAAGGCCAACAGCACCATCCCGGCCGGTGCCGTCGCCGTCGGCGAGATGTTCGGCAGCGGCAGCAGGCTTCCCGCCGGCAAGTCCACCGTCGGCCTCGCCCTCAAGGAGGGCCAGTACCCGAGCGGTATCGAGAACGGCGACACCGTCGCCGCCTACCGCGTCAGCAGCTCCTCGTCCTCCGGCGGCTCCTCCTCCGGCAGTTCGTCCTCCTCCGGCGGCGACTCGCTCATCACGGGCAACGCCAAGGTCAGCGCCGTACCGGAGGACAAGGGCAGCTCGGAGCTGGTCAGCAGCACCAACTACGCCATCACGCTCACCGTCGACAGCGACAAGGCCGCCGAGCTGGCCGAGGCCGCGTCCAACGGCGAGGTCGCCCTCGTTCTCGTACCCGGCAACGGCAACTAGAAGGCGGCACCCACCCCATGGCGCTCATCGCAATCGCCGCCGACAAGGGTTCCCCCGGCGTCACCACCGCGGCCGTCGCGCTGGCCGCGGTCTGGCCGCGCCGGGTCCTGCTCGCCGAGGCCGACCCGGCCGGCGGGGACCTCGTCTACCGCAGCGCCGCCGCGCACGGCGGACCGCTCAACCCCAACACCGGCATGCTGTCCATCGCAGCCACCGCGCGGCGCGGCCTCGTACCGGACCAACTCTGGGACCACGTGCAGCCGTTGAGCGGCGGCCTTGAGGTGCTCGTCGGGCTCGGGATAGCCGAGCACGCCGCCGGGCTGGCCGGGCTGTGGCCCACCCTCGGGCACGCCTTCGCCGCCCTCGCCGACTCCCCGAACGCCCCGGCCGACGTCATCGCCGACTGCGGACGGATCAGCGGTGACACTCCGGCCGTGGAGATGTTCCCGCACGCCGCCCTGGTGCTGCTCGTCTCGCGGACCGAGCCCGAGGCGCTCGCCCGGGTCCGGGACCGGGCCGCCGCCCTCGCGCAGCGGCTGCACGGCGGTCCGCGCGGTGCCGGCGCCCTCGCCACCCCGCTGATCGGCGTCGTCCTGGTCGCCGACCCGGCCGGCGCCGGCAAGCTGGTCAACCAGGTCAACGACATGCTCGTGCACGCCCAGACCGGCGCCCGCGTGGTCGGCACCATCGCCGACGACCCGGCCGGCGCCGACCAGCTGGCCGGCCGCAGGCGGGGGCGTCTCGACAAGTCCCTGCTCATCCGCTCCGCCCGCAAGGTCACCGCCGACCTCCACCAGCAGTACGGCGCCGCCTGGACCGTACCGGCGTCCGTACCGCCGCAGGCGCCCCACGCGGGGGCCGGCCGATGACCGCTGTCGACCACCAGTTGGTCAAGCGGTTCCGGCAGGACGCCGGCGACCGCATCGCCGAGCAGCGCCGCCAGGACCAGGCGTCCGGCGTGACGCCGATGTCCACCGAGGACGAACGCCAGTACGCCCGCGCCGTCATAGCCCAGATCCTGGAGGAGTACGCCCGCGCGGAGATCAACGCCGGACGCACCCCGCTGGACGCGGAGACCGAGGAGCAGTACGCGGCCGCCGTGCACGCGGCGCTGTTCGGCGTGGGGCGGCTGCAGCCGCTGCTCGACGACCCGGACGTCGAGAACATCGACATCAACGGCTGCGACCAGGTCTTCGTCGGCTACAGCGACGGCCGTGAGGTGGTCGGGGAGCCCGTCGCGGAGACGGACGAGGAACTCGTCGAGCTGATCCAGGTGCTCGGTGCCTACTCCGGACTCTCTTCCCGGCCCTTCGACTCCGCCAACCCGCAGCTCGACCTGCGGCTGCCCGACGGCTCCCGGCTCTCCGCGGTCATGGACGTCACCCGGCGGCCCGCGCTGTCCATCCGGCGCGCCCGCATGGGCAAGGTCTTCATCTCCGACCTGGTCGGCAACGGCACGCTGACCCCCGAGGTCGCGCACTTCATGGCCTGCGCGGTCCGCGCCCGCAAGAACATCATGATCGCGGGGGCCACGAACGCCGGGAAGACCACCCTGCTGCGCGCCCTGGCCAACGAGATCCCGCCGCACGAGCGGCTCATCACCGTCGAACGCGCCCTGGAACTGGGGCTGGACACCTTCCACGACCTGCATCCGAACGTCGTGGCCTTCGAGGAGCGGCTGCCCAACTCCGAGGGACAGGGCGCCATCAGCATGGCGGAACTGGTCCGCCGCTCCCTGCGCATGAACCCCTCCCGGGTCATCGTCGGCGAGGTCCTCGGCGACGAGATCGTCACCATGCTCAACGCGATGTCGCAGGGCAACGACGGATCGCTCTCCACGATCCACGCCAACAGCTCCAGCGAGGTCTTCAACCGCATCTCGACCTACGCGCTCCAGGCCTCCGAGCGGCTGCCCATCGAGGCCAGCCAGATGCTGATCGCGGGCGCGGTGAACTTCGTCGTCTTCATCCAGCGGCGCAACAACTACCAGACCGGCGGCCGCCTCCAGCGCATGGTCACCTCGGTCCGTGAGGTCAACGGCGTGGACGGCCGGGTGCTGTCCAGCGAGGTGTTCGCGGAGACCCCCGACGGCCGGGTCGTCCCGCACGCGCCCATAGCCTGCCTGGAGGACCTGATGGCCTACGGCTACCAGCCGCACGGGGCGTGGGGGTGACGTGACGTGAACCTCGATTCCCTGGGCTCCCTGGGCGGGCTCTTCTCCGCCTCGGTCCTCTACGCCCTCGGCTGCGGAGTCGCCGTCGGTGGCGGCCTCGCGCTGCTGGTCCTGGCGGTCCGCGGGCTGCCCGTCAAGCCCGACCACGAGAAGCAGAAGGCCAACGAACGGGCCGCCGAACTCCTCCGGTTCGCCGGGCAGCGCGGCTCCCTCGCCGCCATCATCGGCCTCGCCGTCCTGCTGCTGACCCGCTGGGCGGTGGCCGGCATCGCCGCCGGCGTCCTGGTCTTCTTCTGGGACAAGCTGTTCGGCGGCGCCGCCGAGGAACGGGCCGCGATGAAGCGTGTGGAGGCGCTCGCCTCCTGGACCGAGTCGCTGCGCGACACCATCGCCGGCGCGGTCGGCCTGGAGCAGGCCATCCCGGCCTCGGCCCGCGCCGCCGCGCCGATCCTGCGGCCGCACCTGGACGCCCTCGTCGACCGGCTGCGCGCCCGCACCCCGCTGCCGGAAGCGCTCCAGCACCTCGCCGACGAGATCGACGACGCGTCCGCCGACATCATCGTGGCCGCGCTCATCCTCAACGCGCGCCTGCGCGGACCCGGTCTGCGCCAGGTGCTGGGCGCGCTCGCCAAGTCGGCGCGCGAGGAGGTCGACATGCGCCAGCGCGTGATGGCCCAACGGGCGTCCACCCGACGCTCGGTGCAGATCGTCGTCGCCGTGTCGGTCGCGTTCGTGCTCGGCCTCGCCGTCTTCAACCGCGACTTCGTGGCGCCGTACGGCACCGCGGTCGGCCAGCTCGTCCTCGCCCTGGTCTGCGGGCTGTTCGCGCTCGGCTTCTGGTGGCTGCGCAAGCTGTCCACCATCGAGACCCCGGAACGGTTCCTGGTCCGCGACCAGTCCTCCGTGCAGTTCGTACGACCGCCCCGCACCGCGCCCGGCCAGCCGGGCCAGCCCGGTCCGCCTGGTCAGCCCGGTCCGCCTGGTCAGCCGGGGCAGCCGGGTAGGCAACAGCTCCCCACCGACGAAGGGATCCGCCGGTGAACCTCACGATGCCGATCGTCGTCGGCGTGGTCCTGGGGCTCGGCGTCTACGCCCTGATCCGCGCCCTGATGCCGTCCCGGCGCAGCGCGGTCGCGCAGGTCGCCCGGATCGACGCGATGCGGGCGCGCGGCGCGGCCTACGAGGCGGCCCGGCCGGCCCAGGACACCGGCCGCTTCGGCTCGCTGCGCGCCGAAGTCGGCGAGCGCGTCGCCGAGTTCTACCGGCAGCAGGGCTGGGAGCAGCGCTCGCTCCGCGCCGACCTCGCCGTCCTCGACCGCAGCTGGGAGAGGTTCCTGGCGACCAAGGTGCTGCTCGCGGCGGCCGGGCTGCTGTTCGGCCCCTTCCTCTTCGCCGTCGTCTACACCATGGGCTTCGGGCGCAGCCCGGTCGTCCCGGTCTGGCTGGCCCTGGCCTGCGCCGCCCTGTTCTTCTTCCTGCCCGATCTGGAGGTACGACGGGACGCGGCCGAGAAGCGCCGGGACCTCAGGCGGGTCATCGGGGCCTACCTCGACCTCGTGTCGATGAGCCTCGCGGGCGGCCGCGGCCTGCCCGAGGCGCTGATGGCGGCCGCCGAGGTCTCCGACGGCTGGGCCAACCAGCGCATCCGCAACGCCCTCTCCGACGCCCGGATCACCGGCGTCAGCCAGTGGCAGGCGCTGGGCGCGCTCGGTGAGGAGCTGGGCGTGGAGGAGCTCAAGGACCTCTCCGCCTCCCTCGCCCTGGTCGCGGACGACGGCGCCAAGGTCCGTGAGTCCCTCGCCTCCCGCGCCGAGACCATGCGCCACCGCGAGCTCGCCGAGATCGAGGGCAGCGCGGGCGAGAAGTCCCAGTCGATGCTCGTCGCCCAGCTGCTGCTGTGCGCAGGCTTCCTGGTTTTCCTGATCTTCCCGGCGGCGATGCGGGTGTTCCAGGTGTGAACGCGAGCGTGAACCTTCGCCAACTGCTGTTTCGAGAGGACAAGTCATCATGAACGCACGGAACGTCAGCACCGGGATCCCGGCGGTGGACTTCCTGGTCACCTTCCTCCAGGGCCGGGTGCAGCGCGCCCGCTCCGGCGAACTCGACCGCGGCGCCTCCGCCGTCGAGTGGGTCATCATCTCGGCGGTCGTCGTGGCGATCGTCGGGGTGGTCGCCGCCATCATCAACGCCGCGCTGAGCGACGGCGCCAACAAGGTCGGCAACTGCATCAAGGGTGCCAACGCGAGCGGGACCTGCTGAGCGGGCGCACGGGGACGGCTACGGGGCGACGGGGGTGACGGGGTGACGGGGATGTCCACGGGCGAGGGCAGCGGCCTGCGCGGCTGGGTGCGCCGCCGGGCGGCCGCCGCGCGCGGCGACTCGGCCGACTCGGGCATGACGGCCATCGAGTTCGTGTTCCTCACCCCCGTCCTCTTCTTCATGATCTTCGCGACGGTCCAGTTCGCGCTGTACTTCTTCGCCGACCACGTGGCCCAGGCGGCCGCCCAGGCCGGCGCCCGCAAGGCCCGCGCCACCGCCGACGCGGAACCCGCCGCCTGGCGCGGCGAGGCCCAGGACGTGGTCGCCTCCTACATCAGCCAACTCGGCCCGCAGCTGGTCCTGTCGCCCGACGTGCGGACGGTCCAGCCGGAACAGCACACGGTCGGCGTCGAGATCACGGCGCGTATCCCGACGGTGTTCCCGGGCCTGGACCTGACGGTGCACGCACGGTCCGCGGGGCCGGTGGAGCGTTTCGTGGAGGACGAGAACTAGATGTCCTCCTCCGCCGCTCAGCGAGTCCGGCACGACGACCGGGGGCTGTCGACCGTCGAGGTCGTCATCCTCGCCCCGGTCATGATCCTGTTCATCCTCGTCCTGGTCGCCTTCGGTCAACTCGTCGACGGGCGGGGGGCGGTGGACGGCGCCGCGCGGGACGCGGCCCGCGCCGGGTCCATCCAGAAGGACCACGCCACGGCCATGGCGGAGGCGCGAAAGGCCGCCGAGGCGGACCTGTCGGACGTCTGCTCCGGGCCGGTCTCCGTCGTCCAGACCAGTGCGGGCTTCGAGCCCGACTCCATCTTCACGGTCGAGGTGAGCTGCCAGGTGCGCGGCCTGGCCATGCTCGGCCTGGACATCCCGACGAGGCTCAGCGCGAGCTTCTCGTCACCGCTGGACCCGTTCCGGAGGGCAGCATGAGCCTTGCGGTGCTGCGCAGTTGGTGGACCGCGCGCCGGCTCCGTCTCGACGACCGGGGCTCGGGCGCGGGGGCGGTCATCATCTTCGCCCTGGTCTTCCTGACCCTGTCCGCGTTCGTCATCGACGGCGGCCTGTCCATCTCCAAGCGTGAACGGGCCGCCGACATCGCGGAGCAGGCGGCCCGTTACGCGGCCCAGGACATCGACCTGGACAAGCTGTACGAGAACCAGGGCGGCGCTCCCATCAACTTCCAGGACTGCGACGCCCGGGTGAAGACCTTCGCCCGCGAGATGGACATGTCCGCCGCCGACGTCGCCGGCACCCACTGCGTCTCGGCGAACGAACAACAGGTGCGGGTCGAGGTCCAGTTGACGTACGACCCCGTCTTCACCGGCATGTTCTACGGCGGCGCGATCGTGGTCCACGGCGAGGCGACGGCGGAGAACGAGGTCGGTTAGGACCCGGCGGGGGCGGTGTGGCGGTGGTGGCCCTTGCCGTCGGAGCCGTCGCTCCCGTGGCCGTCGCTCCCGTGGCCGTCGCTTCCGTGGCCGCCCCTTCCATGGTCGCCTCGGCCGTGATCGCCGCGGCCGTGGTCGCCGTCGCCGCCGTGCGAACGTCCGTTGCCGTTGCCGTCGTCGCCCTGGCCGGGGCGGGGCGGGCAGCCGTCGTCGGGGGGAGTGACCGGGGCGGGGTCGGCCGGTGTCGGGGCGGGGTCCGTGGCGGGCGGGGTGTCCACGGGGGCCGGGTCCGTCGGGGTGTCCGTCGGGGGAGCGGGGGTGGGGTCCGTGGGACCGGCGGGCGGTGTCGGGTCCGTCGTCGCCGGCGGGGTGCCGTCCCCGTCACCGGTGCCGGTCCCCGCGCCGTTCCTGTCGCCCCCCGAGGTCGTCCCGCCGGGATCCGGCGTCGTCCCGTCGCCGCTGTCCGACGGCGGCCGGGGCGTGGACGCGGGCCGGGAGGCGGCCGCCGGGGTACCGCCGTCGCTCACCTCCGGCTGCCGTACCGGCTCCCCGCCCGGCTGCCCGGGGGCCACCGCGGGCCGCGCGGCGGGGGTGTCCGCCGGAGCGGTCGGCTGCCCGGCCACCGGCGCCTGCGACACCCCCGCGTCGGCGACGGGGGTCCGCCGGGCGGGGACCGAGGCGGACTGTCCGGGGCCGATCAGCAGCACCAGCGCCGCCGCCCCGGCCACCATCGCCCCCGCCGCGACCGCCACCGGCGCCTTGGTGCCGCCGACACGGGCCGCCTGCCGTACGCCGTGCCGCAGCCCGCCTCCGCCGCCGCCCGCGTGGCCGCCCGCCGAGCCCCCGGCGGCGGTCAGCGTCAGCAGGCACCTGCCTGCCGTGCCGCCCACCGCGAACACCAGCAGGGCGGGGCCGATCAGGGCGGGGAGCCGGTCGTTGGCGCTCATCAGCGCGGCGAGCCGGGCCCGGCAGTCGTCGCAGCCGTCCACGTGGCCGAGCAGCCGGTCGGACTGACGTTCCGTCGCGGCGCCGCGCACGTACGCGGGCATCCGGCTCCAGTGGACCTGGCAGGCGGGGTCGTCCGGGGCGCCGGTCTGGGTGCGCAGGAAGGCCTGCCGCATCCCCTCCCGGGCCCGGTGCAGGAGTACGGCGGTGGCGCCCTCCTTGGTGCCCAGCTGGGGCCCGATCTGCGCCAGCGGCTGCCCCTCCGCCTCGGCCAGCCAGAGGGCCTTGACCCAGCGTTCGGGCAACTGGGCCAGCACGCGGACGAGAAGGTCGACGGAGGAGACGTGCTCGGCCGGGTCGGCGCCGTGCCGCCCGGACTCGGCCTGCTCGGCGTCGTGCGGGTCGCGAGGTGTCTCGCTGACGGCGCCGTTCGCGGCGTACGCGAGATGCCGGACGGTCGTCGTCAGGTACGCCGACACGTTGTCGATCTCGTGTCCCTCGGCCAGCCGCCGCCAGACCCGGAAGTGCGCCTCGGCGACCAGGTCTTCGGCGACCCAGGCGTTCCGGGTGAGGGAGCGGGCGTACGCGACGAGACGCGGCTGCTGTTCCTCGTAGATCCGGGTATAGGCGGTGGTGCTGATCACTGCAGAGGAACCGTCGGGCATGGCGGAACGCTCCAGTTGCCGGCAGAGAGGCGGGAGAAGGTTTGTCAGAGTAGATGACGAAACTTTCAAGCAAAGTTTCCATCGCAGCGGAAAGTGACCCATGTCACTCACGTCGCTTGTGTTTTCCGCGTAATCAGGCTCGGCGCCAGGCGCTCTCACTTGCATGACGCCCACCACCGCACCCCGGAGAAGACCCGTGCCCATCACGCTCGAACAGCCCACCGGCGCCCGCCTGCTCACCGCCGACGAACAGGAGGTGGCGGTCCCCGCGACCCTCCGCTACACCTCCGCCGACCCGCAGGCGGTGCACTTCGTCTTCCCGCCGTGGATCTCCCTGGACGGCGAGGAGGTCACCTGGACCTTCGCGCGGACCCTTCTGGAGGAGGGCCTGGCGGCCCCCGCCGTGCTCGGCAACGTGCACGTGCGCCCGTACGGCGCCTCCCGCACGGTGGTGGAACTGCGGGCGGAGGAGGGCGTGGCCGCGATCGCCTTCCCCACCTCGGTGCTCACCCGTTTCCTGATGTCCTCGCTGCGGGTGGGCGGTTGACGAGAACCCGCGCGCGTGGCCGCGAGATGTGGGGCGTGTGGAGAGGGTGTGCGCAGGGCGAGCGGCGGTAACTCCGGCCAACGGGACGGAGATTGGCGAAAGCGGAGAATCCGGGCGGTCGTCGGCCGTTCGCCCCCTTCGACGCTGTCGGCGCCAGTCAATAGGATCGGCGGGGGGACCTCGGCAGGCCCGACGCGTTCCCCGGTCCACTCCTTCCACACGACCACGGGGCACTCGTCATGGCGCGACGCAGCACATCAAGCTCGACGGGAAGACCGACGGGGGGCGGCCCGGCCGGTCCAGCTGGACCGGTCGGCCCGGCGGGGCCGCGCAACCGGACCCCGCAGCCGGTGCGGCTGCGCCGGCGCACGTTCGGGGACGTCGTCAAAGCGTTCCTCGCCTTCGTGGTGCTGCTTCTCCTCGTCGTCGGCGTCCCCGGCGCCCTCGCCGACTTCGTCGGCTGGCCCCTGCCGCGCGGCGTGCCCAGCATGGACTGGCTGTCGAAGCCGATCGACGTCCAGACCTTCCTGAACGCGCTGACGATCGTCGTCTGGCTGGCCTGGGCCCAGTTCACGGCCTGCGTGCTGGTGGAGGTCAAGGCCGCCGTCTCCGGCGTCGGCCTGCCCGGCCGGGTCCCCGGCGCCGGGCCCAGCCAGCTGCTCGCCCGGCAGCTCGTCGCCGCCCTGCTGCTGGTCGGTGCCACAGCCGCCAGCTTCACCCCGGGCCTCTCGCAGCTCGGGCACAGCCTGGAGGGCAACCAGAAGGGCACGGTGGCCACCGCGCAGGCGACCCCCGGCATCCTCGCGCAGCAGCAGGAGCAGGCGAAGAGCACCGCCGCCGCCCTCGCGGAGCAGGCCGGCCACGCCGCCGCCCAGGCCGAACAGGGCGGCTCCAGCGCCACGCACGGGGCGACGAAGTACTACCGGATCCAGCCGCCCGAGGGCCGCCACCACGACTCCCTGTGGGAGATCGCGCAGCGCCACCTCGGCGACGGCCGCCGGTACAAGGAGATCTACGAGCTCAACAAGGACCGCGTCCAGCCCGACGGCTCCCGGCTCTCCGAGGCCAGCCTCATCCGCCCCGGCTGGATCATGGAGATGCCCGGCGACGCGCACGGTGGCGAACTCGTCGAGAACCCCGACGCGCACGTCTCGCCGGAGGTCCGGCAGCAGATCGGCGACTACGCGAGGACCGGCGACCACGCCCAGACCCAGCACCAGCAGCAGCACCAGGAACAGGGCGGCGGGCAGCACGCGGGCGAGGACGGCGCCACCGCGCAGATCACCGTGCCCGGACCGCGCCAGGCCGACGACGGCACCGGCAGCCCCTACGCTCACGGCACCCCCTCGGCACACGGCAGCCCGGCGCACGGGTCTTCGGCGCTCGGGTCTTCGGCGCACGAGACCTCCGCGCACTCCTCCTTCGGGCTTTCCGAAGCCCTTCTCGGCGCCCCCCTCCTCGCCGCCGGTCTGCTCGCCGCCCTCGGCCGCCGGCGCCGTCAGGCCCTGTGGCAGTCGGCCCTCGGTGCCGTCGGCGGCCGGCGCGGCATGGAGCCGCCGGTCCCGACCGGCGACGCCCAGGACGTGCAGGACGCACTGCTGGTCGGCGCGGACCCGGACGGCGTGCGCCTGCTCGACCGGTCGCTGCGCGGACTCGCCGCCGCCCTCACCGCGGAGTCCCGCTCCCTGCCCGTCGTCTACGCGGCCTGGCTCAGCCACGGCGATCTGCACCTGCAGCTGGCCCAGCCGGCTGGCAAGCCCCCGGCGCCCTGGCAGCTCGGCCAGGACCAGACGTTCTGGACCCTGTCCCGTGCGGACGCCGAGCGCTACGAGGACACCGACGCCGCTGCGCCGTACCCCGGGCTCGTCAGCCTCGGCACGATGGACGACTCGCGGCTGCTGCTCAACCTGGAGGCGGTGCCCGGCATCGTCTCGCTGAGCGGCCGCGAGGCCGACCGGGCCGCGGTGTTCGCCTCGGTCGCCGCCGAACTCGCCACCAACGGCTGGTCGGACCGGATGACCATCACCCTGGTCGGCTTCGGCGCGGAGCTCACCCCGCTCGCCCCCAACCGGCTGCGCCATCTCGACGACGTGGAGGCGCTGTTCGAGACGATGGAGGCGGAGACCCGGCAGCGGCGCGGCGCGCTGGGGGCCGCCGACCACCACTCCGTCCTCACCGGCCGGACCGGGCCGGCCCAGCACACCCGCTGGGCGCCGAACCTCGTCCTGCTCGCCGGCCGGCCGTCCGACCAGGACGCCCAGCGGCTGGCCGAACTCGCCTCGGACGCCGCCCGGCTGGGCATCGGCTACCTGGTCGGCACCGACAGCGGCGACCTGCCCGGCGCCGCCTGGGCGATGGAGATCACCCCGGACGGCAGGCTCCTCGCCCCGCTCCTCGGCCTCGAACTGCAGGCCCAGTTGCTGCCCGCCGTCCAGCAGCGCGCGGTCGTCGAGCTCTTCGTAGAGGCCGACCCCGAGCACGACCCGGACGGCCCCACCACCACGCCGCCGTTCCTCGTCGACATCAGCGAACAGGGCCGCCCCGCGGTGTACGCGCGGCTCGTGGGTCCGTACGAGATCATCGGTCTGGACACCCCCGACGGTGAACGCAGCCCCCTCCTCCACGAGGCCCTCGCGCTCCTCCTGCTGCACCGCGAGGGCGTGCACCCGCGTGTGCTGTCGTCCGCGCTGTGGCCGCGGGGCGTGACGGAGGACGTCCGCGACGCCCTCCTGGAGCGGCTGCGCGGCTGGCTCGGCACCGACCCCGACGGCAGTCCCCGGCTGCGCTCCGACGCGGCCGGCCGCCTCACGCTCGCCAAGTCGGTCGTCTCCGACCTGGACGTGCTGCGCTCCCTCTACCACGAGGCCACCCAGGGCAAGGGCGTCGACAGCCGCGCGGTCCGCGGCCGGCTGCTCACCGACGCGCTCGTCCTGGTGCGCGGCCCGCTGCTGGCCGACCGCGCGGAGGGCCGTTACCGCTGGCTCACCCACGAGATCATCGACGCCCAGCTCCCGCTCCTGGTCGCCGACATCGGCCTCGCGCTGTCCGCGTTCCACCTGGAGAAGGACCGCGCGGAGAAGGCGATCGAGGCGCTCGGGGCGGCGCTGCGCACGGCCCCGGCGGACGAACGCCTCTGGAACGAACTGCTGCGGGCCACGCACGCCACCGGCGACCCGGACCGGCTGCGCGCCCTCGCCGCCGACCTCGTCGCCCGCAGCGGCGCGCGCGGCCTGCCCCCGCGCACCGAGGCACTCCTCGACGAGCTCCTCCCGACCTGGCGCGACGGCGCTGCCGCGACCGGATGACGACCGCCTCGGACATCGTCCTCCCGGCCGTCGCCGCCCTCTGGGGCGCGACGGCCGGCGCCCTGCTGCCCCGCGCCGCGTACCGCTTCTCGGCACCGGCGGGGGAGGAGTGGCGCAAGGAGTGCCCGGCGGGTCACCCCGTCAGCGGCTGGCTGGGCGCCGCCCCCTGCACTGCCTGCGCCACCGACTCCCCGGCCCAGGGGCCCACCACCGGCGGCGAACCCGCGGCCGCCGACAGCGAGGACGCCCCACCAGGGCCACCGGCACCCGACGACGAACGCCGCACGGGCGGTGCGGAGGGGAACACAAGACCCGCATCCACCCACGAACCCCCACCGGCCCCCGCCCCCGCCCCGGCCCCCGCCGCCGCACCGGCCCCCGCCCCGGCACCGGCCCCCGCCCCGGCCCTCACCGCCCTGGCCACCGCCCTCGTCTGCGCAGCCCTCGCCCTGGCCACCGGCACCCGCCCCGAGCTCGCCGTCTGGCTGCTGCTGGCGCCGGTCGGTGTGCTGCTCGCGCTGGTGGACTTCCGGGTGCAGCGGCTGCCCGACCCCCTCACCCTCCCCTTCGTCGCCGGCGCCCTCGCGCTCCTCGGGGTGACGGCCCTGCTCCCCGAGCACGCCGGCGACTGGCTCACCTCCCTCTACGCGGCCCTCGCCCTCGGCGGCGGCTACTTCGTCCTCTTCCTCGTCAACCCGGGCGCGATGGGCTTCGGCGACGTGAAGCTGGCCCTCGGCGCGGGTGCCGTCCTCGGCTGGTACGGCTGGCCCACCGTGCTGCTCGGCACCTTCGCCGGCTTCCTGTTCGGCGCCCTGTACGGCGGTGCGCTCGTCGTCGTCCGGAGGGCCGGGCGCAAGACGGCGATCGCGTTCGGGCCGTTCCTGGTCGCGGGGGTGTTCGCGGGGCTGCTGGTCGGCGCGTACACCGCCTGAGGTCGGGCCCTGCGAGGGGCTGGCGTAGGCTGGTTCGGTCCGTCCGCAAGCCATTACGAAAGGGACGCGCCCGGTGACCGAGAAGGCCGACCTTCAGTCCGTCCTCGACCGTGCCGCTGCCGGTGGGCGGATCACCCCGGAAGAGGCGCTCGACCTCTACCGCGACGCCCCCCTGCACGCGCTGGGTGCCGCCGCCGACGCCGTACGCCGCCGCCGGTACGCAGGCACCGAGCACATCGCGACGTACATCATCGAGCGGAACATCAACTACACGAACGTGTGCGTCACGGCGTGCAAGTTCTGCGCCTTCTACGCGGCTCCCAAGGACACCGCCAAGGGCTGGACCCGCGACCTCGACGACATCCTGCGCCGCTGCGCGGAGACCGTCGAGCTGGGCGGCACCCAGATCATGTTCCAGGGCGGCCACCACCCGGACTACGGCGTCGAGTACTACGAGAAGCACTTCAAGGCGATCAAGGACGCGTTCCCGCAGCTGGTCATCCACTCCCTCGGCGCGTCCGAGGTCGAGCACATGGCGAGGATCTCGGGTGTGTCGGTCGAAGAGGCCATCACCCGTATCCACGAGGCGGGCCTGGACTCCTTCGCCGGCGCCGGTGCGGAACTGCTTCCCGCGCGCCCCCGCAAGGCCATCGCGCCCCTCAAGGAGAGCGGCGAGCGCTGGCTGGAGATCATGGAGACCGCGCACAAGCTGGGAGTGGAGTCCACGTCCACGATGCTCATGGGCACCGGCGAGACCAACGCCGAGCGCATCGAGCACCTGCGCATGATCCGTGACGTCCAGGACCGCACGGGCGGCTTCCGCGCCTTCATCCCGTACACCTACCAGCCCGAGAACAACCACCTGAAGGGCCGCACCCAGGCCACGCTCTTCGAGTACCTGCGGATGATCGCCATCGCGCGGATCTTCATGGACAACATCGCCCACATCCAGGGCTCCTGGCTGACCACGGGCAAGGAGGTCGGCCAGCTCTCGCTCCACTACGGCGCGGACGACCTCGGCTCGATCATGCTGGAGGAGAACGTCGTCTCCTCGGCCGGCGCCAAGCACCGCTCCAACCGCCTGGAGATCATCGACCTGATCCGCAAGGCGGGCCGCGTCCCGGCGCAGCGCGCCACGACCTACGAGCACCTCGTCGTCCACGACGACCCGGCGAACGACCCGGTCGACGAGCGCGTGATGTCCCACATCTCCTCGACCGCGATCGAGGGCGGCACCGCGCACCCCGAACTGAAGCTCCTCGCCTCCAACTGACATAGAACTACGCGGAACTGACACAGAGGTGCAGACGATTCACATGGCGGACCGGGTCTTCGTCACCTGGGACGCCGAACCGGTCGCGAGCGGGGCGGTGGTCGTCGTGCAGGACCGGATCGCCGCCGTGGGGCCGTACGAGGAACTGCGCGGGCGCTTCCCGCTGGCGCGGGTCCGCACCTGGCCCGGCGCGCTGGGTCCCGCCCGCCTCCACGACGGACCCCTCCCGGCCGCCCCGAGCCCACGTGAGCGCGTGCACGCCGTGCTGAAGCGGGGGGCGGCAGCGGTCCTGGAGCGGTACGTCGACTCACCCGAACTGAGAGCGGCGGCGGAGCGCAATGACGTGGTAGTTGCTCCGGACGCGCCCCGGACCCCGGCGCTCGCGGAGTCCGGCCGGGCTGACCTGGCGGTGTTCGACGAGGCGGGGGAGTGCCTCGCGACGGTGTGCGCGGGCCGCCTGGTCCACCGGCGCACGTAAGAGCGCCCCGAAAGGGGCACGGAGGGAAACGCGCGACCAAGCGAGAACGTCTCCCCGGCCACGTCGTTCACCCCGATCATCGAGGTCAGCGCCATCCCGCCCCACGCGCCCGCGTCCGACAGCCCGAACACCTTCCTCAGCTGCGTGTGCAGCGCGAGGCTGTCGGAGTCGAGCCCCGACGGCATCACCGGCAGCGTGAACGAGACTTCCAGGCCGGGCCGTTCCTTCTGGAGGAACGCGATCGCCCGCGACCGCAGGGCGACCGAGGCGGCGTCGGTCAGCGTGTCGCCCTCGATGCCGAAGCCGGCCTGCGTGGAACCGACGGCGTCCAGCGCGGCGCCGTACGCGGCCGCGAGGTGGGCGATCCGCGACTTCACGGCCGGACTGCCGACGGCCTCCGTCCCGTTCCACGCGGGCGTGCAAGCGCTGCCGTCGGCGATCACCAAGGCCAGGTTGTACGTCGAGGGCGACCCCGCGCCGGCTCCCGCTGGACAGCCAGTGGTTCATGTTCGGCGTCGGCTGGATCCTGATCGCGGTGTTCGTCGTGGCGTGCGGCTGGGTGGAGGACGTGGCCGCCAAGAAGAAGCCGAGGCTTCTGCCCTGAGGGCGTGCTGCAAGAATGGCAGGCGTGACCCGCGCTTCCCTGAACAAGCAGCCGCACGAAGTCGCCTCGATGTTCGACGACGTGGCGGAACGGTACGACCTGACCAACGACGTCCTGTCGCTCGGTCAGGACCGCCAGTGGCGCAAGGAGGTCGCCAAGGCGGTCGACGCGCGCCCCGCGCAGAAGATCCTGGACCTGGCGGCCGGCACGGGCACCTCCTCCCAGCCGTTCGTCCGGGCCGGCGCCTATGTCGTGCCCTGCGACTTCTCCCTCGGGATGCTCCAGGTCGGCAAGCGGCGCAACGCCTGGATGCCCTTCACCGCGGGGGACGCCACCCGGCTGCCGTTCGGGGACGACACCTTCGACGCCGTGACGATCTCCTTCGGGCTGCGCAACGTCCAGGACACCGACGCGGCCCTGCGCGAGATGTACCGGGTGACGCGGCCCGGCGGGCGGGTCGTGATCTGCGAGTTCTCGCACCCGACCTGGGCGCCGCTGCGGACCGTCTACACCGAGTACCTGATGCGTGCACTGCCGCCGGTCGCCCGCGCGGTCTCCTCCAACCCGGACGCCTACGTCTACCTCGCCGAGTCCATCCGTGCCTGGCCCGACCAGCCCGCCCTGGCCGGACGGCTGCGCGAGGCGGGCTGGTCGAAGGTGGCCTGGCGCAACCTCACCGGCGGGATCGTCGCCCTGCACCGGGGCTTCAAGGAGGCCTGAGCGCCGGCCGGCGACTCACCGGCTGCTCACCTCGAAGGCGTCCCCGGGCCGGTCCAGCTCCCGTTGCAGTCCGCCGCTCGGCGGCCGTGGCACGCGCGGCTCGCGCACGCCCCCGCCGCCCTCGCCCTCACCGAAGTCGAACCACACGTACACCATCGAGTCCCGCGGCACCTCGGCACCGGCTTGCGGGAACTGGCGCACGACGTAGTCGACGACCGTGAGATGGAAGTCCGGCCGGTCCGGCGCGTTCAGGAACAGGCCCCGCGACCGGGCGGTCTCGCGCGCGTCCACGGCCATCAGGCCGACGAGCCGTGGCACGCGCACTTCGGGTGTTTTGGGTGTTATATGCACAGATGTCACCCCCAGCGGTACTGGAAGGGTAACCCCCCGCGCAGGGCAATCGGAAGCAATAAGTGTCTTTCTGTAACAGATAGTCACTCTCTGTAGTTGTCGGAGTGGTCGCCGCGCAGGTCGAGCCGGAAGCAGAGCGCCTCCTCGGCGAGCCGCGGGTGCGGGAAGGTCTCCGCCAGCTCCATCCCGAGGCGCCGGGCGACCGCGACCGACCGCTCGTTCCCCGGCCGCACCATCGCCACCACCCGCGGCACCCCCGCCGCCCGCAGCCGCGCCAGCGTCATGTGCCCCGCCGCCGTCACGTACCCCTTGCCCCAGTGGGGCCGCCCGAGCCGCCACCCGATCTCGATCTCGCCCCGGGGTCCCCAGTCCGGGGCCCACGGCTGGGCGCCGGTGAAGCCGATGACCTCTCCCGACTCGTCGGTCATCGTCCACAGGCAGAAGCCGAGCTCCGCGTCGTGCCGGCGCTGGCGCGCGGTGAGCTCCTCGTAGACGGACAGCTCCGCGGACCTCCCGCCGTAGAACTCCATGACCTCCGGGTCGTCGAAGACCCGGTGCCAGGCGAACGCGTCCTCGTGCGTGGGTACACGCAGCCGTACCGCGGGGAGAGCTCGGTTCACAGGGGCGGCCCTTCAGCAGGGTGATCAGTACCGCTGAATAGACTGCCCATGTCCAGTGCCGGTCGGCACGCAGATTTCGAGCCTTGGGGAGCCCCCGCCGTGACCGAGCCCCTCTCCGAAAACACCGCCGATGTCATCGTCGTCGGCGCGGGGCCAGCCGGCTCCACTACGGCCTACCACCTCGCCAAGGCCGGCCTCGACGTCCTCCTGCTGGAGAAGACCGAGTTCCCGCGCGAGAAGGTGTGCGGCGACGGACTCACCCCGCGCGCGGTGAAGCAGCTGGTCGCCATGGGCATCGACATCTCCGAGGAGGCCGGCTGGCTGCGCAACAAGGGCCTGCGCATCATCGGCGGCGGCACCCGCCTCCAGCTCGACTGGCCGGATCTCGCCTCCTTCCCCGACTACGGCCTGGTCCGCAAACGCGACGACTTCGACGAACAGCTCGCCCGGCAGGCGCAGAAGGCGGGCGCCCGCCTCTACGAGCGCTGCAACGTCGGCGCCCCGATCGTCGACGACCGCACCGGCCGGATCACCGGTGTGCACGCCAAGCTCGGTGAGGAGAAGCGGGAGGTCACCTTCCACGCCCCGCTCGTCGTGGCCGCCGACGGCAATTCCACCCGGCTCTCCCTCGCGATGGGCCTGCACCGCCGCGAGGACCGCCCGATGGGCGTGGCCGTCCGGACCTACTTCACCTCCCCCCGCCATGACGACGACTACCTGGAGTCCTGGCTGGAACTCTGGGACCGCCGCGGCCCCCAGGACCGCCTGCTGCCCGGCTACGGCTGGATCTTCGGCATGGGCGACGGCACCTCCAACGTGGGTCTCGGCGTCCTGAACACCTCCGACTCCTTCAAGGAACTGGACTGGCGCGAGGTCCTCAAGGCCTGGTGCGCCTCCATGCCCGAGGACTGGGGCTACACCCCCGAGAACATGACCGGCCCGATCCGCGGCGCCGCCCTCCCCATGGCCTTCAACCGCCAGCCCCACTACACGCGCGGCCTCCTCCTCGTCGGCGACGCCGGCGGCCTGGTGAACCCCTTCAACGGCGAGGGCATCGCCTACGCCATGGAGTCCGGCCAGATCGCCGCCGACGTCATCGTCCAGGCCCACGCGCGGGCCACGCCCGGCGGGCGCGAGCTGGCCCTGCAGCGCTACCCGCGCGTCCTCAAGGACACCTACGGCGGCTACTACACCCTGGGCCGCGCCTTCGTGAAGCTCATCGGCAACCCGAAGGTCATGCAGATCGCCGCCCAGCGCGGCCTGACCCACCCGCTGCTGATGAAGTTCACCCTGAAGCTCCTGGCGAACCTCACCGACCCGACCGGCGGCGACGCGATGGACCGCATCATCAACGGCCTGAGCAAGGTGGCCCCGAAGGCCTGACCGCTCCTACGCACCGATCGCCTCGATGTTGGCGGCCCGGCGGGCATGGACGTCCTCCCGCCGGGCCGCCACCTGGCGCAGCGCTTCCTTCCGCTCCCGCGTGGAGAGCCGGTCGAGATACACGTGTCCGTTCACATGGTCGGTCTCGTGTGCCAGGCAGCGGGCGAAATACCCCGTTCCCTCGATGGTGAGCGGATTCCCGTCTTTGTCCTGTCCGTGCACGACCACCCGGTCCGGCCGCGGCACGTCCATGACGGCACCGGGCACCGACAGGCATCCCTCGCTGTCCTCGAGCAGCCGCCGCCCGGCCGGGTCCGACGCCTCCAGCACCGGGTTGACGAGGTGCCCGACGTGTCGGACACCGTCGTCGTCGGGGCAGTCGTACACGAACAGCCGCAGGTCGACCCCGACCTGGTTGGCGGCGAGGCCGGCTCCGTCGGCGATGTACATGGTGAGGAACATGTCGTCGATGAGTGCGGCGAGGTCGGGGCCGAACTCGGTGACGTCACGGCACGGCCTGTGCAGGACCTCCTCACCGGTCTCGGTGATCCGGCGCACCGAACCGCGCCGGGCCTCGGGGGCGTGCCGGGGGTAGTGGTCCTGGGGTTTCCCCTGGACGAAGACGCGTGGCATCGCAGTGTCTCCTTCTCGGATCTCGGGCCGCCGCGCCGTGTGCGGGCGGCCTGCGTCGAGCATCCCAGGAGTCACCGGATCATGTGCGGGCCTGTGGAAAACCCTCGCGCCCTCCTGCGTCCTGTGGACGACCGGGAGAAGGGCGGGGACGCCGGAAGGGCCGCTGCCCCCGAGCGGCTGCGGCCCTACCGTGCTTGTGCGATGCCTGAGTTGTCCTCGTTGCCCGGGTTGTCAGAGCACCCGCACCGCGCCGGTCGGCGGGTCGTACGACAGCGGGTGCTCACCCACACCGCTGGAGGGGTTCTGCGCGCCGACGAACATGCCGTCACCGACGTACACCGCCACGTGGTACGCGCTGCCCGCGCTGCCCCAGTAGAGGATGTCGCCGGGCTGGAGGTTGCTCAGCGAGACCTGGGTGCCCTGCGTCGACTGGTCCTGGGAGACGCGCGGCAGGCTGACGCCGACGGACTTGAAGGCGGCCTGGACGAGGCCCGAGCAGTCCCACGAGTTGGGGCCCGTGCCGCCGGAGACGTAGGCGTCGCCGATCTGCGCCTTCACGAAGGCGACCACCGCGGCGGCCGAACCGGTCGCCGTGGACGTGCTCGTGGAGGTGCTGGAGCTCGTGGTGGCGCTGAGGACGGTCCGCTCGGCGCTGCGGGAGGCGGCGCGCTCCGCGGCGGCCTTGCGGGCCTCCTCGGCCTTCTTCTTGGCCTCGGCCTTCTGCTTGGCCTGGGCGAGGTCCGCCTTGGCCTGCTTCGCGGCATTTGCGGCGGCCGCGTCGCGCTCGGCCTGGAGGGTGTAGTTCGCCGCGGCCTGCTGCGTGGCGTCGGCGGACTGGGCCACCTGAGTGGCCAGATCGGCCGTCAGGGTGGGCAGTTCGAGCGTCTGCGTCACGGGTTCGGCGGCACTCGCCGAGGCCGCGCCCGCCGCTGCCATGCCGAGGACACCACTGGCAACTCCGGCGCGCACGGCGATGCTTGTCGTCGCGCTGCGGCGGGGCTTCCGGTGGCTGCGTATGTGAGCGGTGTGGGACATGGGAACAACCGGTATCAGGGGCTCCTTCATATCTACAAGAAACGTGTGCTGCGCCACAGTTGCTCAATCGAGACGCCAAATCCCCCGCATGTCTTTCTTTATTGACGCCGTAACGGACATTGCGGACTCTCGCGATCAAGCCCGTGATCACGCTGTTTCGCTGTTACGTCCGAATTGCCCCCGACTTACCATCGGTTGCGATGATTGGCCAAGCCCCGTTCTCAGGCGCCTCTTATCCATGTGGCGGAGGTCACGGAACGGTCACCGGGAGGGAGGCGTCTCGCGCGGGTGCGGAGCCGGTGTCGGGTCCGCCCGGGTTCGTGAACGCGTGCACGCGTCCACATCGCCTCCCCCATCTCCCTCCGACGTGTGAACGCGGTCCTCTATCAAGGAGTCCCGTCCATCGCCAATTTGCATGCAGAGGAACTCTCTTGATATAGAGACGCCCGCTCGAAACCTTCTCCCGCCTGCATCGACGATCGAAAATGTCACTTCTGGTGATCACCTGAACGCTTCGCGTGTGAAGATCACCACTCATCCGACTTCATGATCGATCGTCAGGTGGTGGAGATCACAAAGCTTGTGCAATACCCCGTGTCGCAGATCACAGAGCGGCGGGCATAAGATGCGAGGCAGTTGGGCTTGTGACCTGCTTCACATGTTCGCGATCTTCGCCCGGGACGCGCGGGGTTCGCGTGACGGACGAGGCAGGTGGGAAGCCCGATCCGAACCGCCACCAGTCAGTGCCGACTGAGAGGAGCGAGGAGCGGTGAACGCCTATGCGCCCATCCTCGTACTGGGAGCCCTCGGGGCAGGCTTTGCGATCTTCTCCGTGGTCATGGCCACGCTGATCGGTCCGAAGCGGTACAACCGCGCCAAGCTCGAAGCCTACGAGTGCGGAATCGAGCCGACCCCCACGCCGGCCGGCGGCGGGCGTTTCCCGATCAAGTACTACCTGACGGCGATGCTCTTCATCGTCTTCGACATCGAGATCGTCTTCCTCTACCCCTGGGCCGTCACCTTCGACGCCCTGGGTGTCTTCGGGCTCGTGGAGATGCTGCTCTTCGTGCTCACCGTCTTCGTCGCCTACGCGTACGTGTGGCGGCGCGGCGGCCTGGAATGGGACTGAGGGGCTTTACGTCATGGGACTCGAAGAAAAGCTGCCGAGCGGATTCCTGCTGACCACCGTCGAGCAGGCCGCCGGCTGGGTGCGCAAGGCGTCCGTCTTCCCCGCCACCTTCGGCCTCGCCTGCTGCGCCATCGAGATGATGACCACCGGCGCCGGCCGTTACGACCTGGCCCGCTTCGGCATGGAGGTCTTCCGCGGCTCACCCCGCCAGGCCGACCTCATGATCGTCGCCGGCCGGGTCAGCCAGAAGATGGCGCCGGTGCTCAGGCAGGTCTACGACCAGATGCCCAACCCCAAGTGGGTGATCTCCATGGGCGTCTGCGCCTCCTCGGGCGGCATGTTCAACAACTACGCGATCGTCCAGGGCGTCGACCACATCGTCCCCGTCGACATCTACCTGCCCGGCTGCCCGCCGCGCCCGGAGATGCTGATGGACGCGATCCTCAAGCTCCACCAGAAGATCCAGACCTCCAAGCTCGGCGTCAACGCGAGGGAAGCGGCCCGGGAGGCGGAGGAGGCGGCGCTCAAGGCCCTGCCCACGATCGAGATGAAGGGGCTGCTGCGGTGAGCGACGCGAACGGCCACAACGGGGTCAACCCCGAGAAGGACCTCGCCGCCGACAACCTCCCCGGCCAGCGCGGCCAGGGCGGTGAGGAGATCCGCGTCCAGCGCGGCATGTTCGGCGCGAACAACGGCGGCGACACCTCCGGCTACGGCGGCCTGGTCCGCTCGGTCCGCCTCCCGGGACCCGCGACCCGCCCCTACGGCGGCTGGTTCGACGAGGTCGCCGACGAGCTGGAGGGCGCCCTGGAGGAACAGGGCCTCCTTCCCGAGAACGCCATCGAGAAGACGGTCGTCGACCGCGGCGAGCTCACCTTCCACGTCGAACGCGAGCACCTGCCGCGCGTCGCCCGCACCCTGCGCGACGACCCGGCCCTGCGCTTCGAACTGTGCACCGGCGTCAGCGGCGTCCACTACCTGCACGACAAGGGCCGCGAGCTGCACGCCGTCTACCACCTGCGCTCGATCACCCACAACCGGCTGATCCGCCTGGAGGTCAGCGCCCCGGACGCCGACCCGCACATCCCGTCCCTGGTCTCCGTCTACCCGACCAACGACTGGCACGAGCGCGAGACCTACGACTTCTTCGGAATCGTCTTCGACGGTCACCCGGCCCTGACGCGGATCATGATGCCGGACGACTGGCAGGGCCATCCGCAGCGCAAGGACTACCCCCTCGGCGGCATCCCCGTCGAGTACAAGGGCGCCCAGATCCCGGCTCCGGACCAGCGGAGGTCGTACTCATGAGCACGCAGCACGCAACTCCGCGGGAGACCACCGAGGGCACCGTCTACACGGTCACCGGCGGCGACTGGGACGAGATCGTCCAGTCCGCGGCCCGCGCGGACGACGAGCGCATCGTCGTCAACATGGGTCCCCAGCACCCGTCCACCCATGGAGTGCTCCGCCTCATCCTGGAGATCGACGGCGAGACGGTCACCGAGGCCCGCTGCGGCATCGGCTACCTCCACACCGGGATCGAGAAGAACCTCGAGTTCCGCACGTGGACGCAGGGCACCACGTTCGTGACGCGCATGGACTACCTGACGTCCTTCTTCAACGAGACCGCCTACTGTCTCGCCGTCGAGAAGCTCCTCGGCATCGAGGACCAGATCACCGAACGCGCCAAGATCATCCGGGTGCTCCTGATGGAGTTGAACCGGCTCTCCTCCCACCTGGTGTGCATCGCCACCGGCGGCATGGAGCTCGGCGCCACCACGATCATGATCTACGGTTTCCGTGATCGTGAAATGATTCTCGATCTCTACGAACTGATCACCGGCCTGCGGATGAACCACGCCTACATCCGCCCCGGCGGCCTCGCCCAGGACCTGCCGCCCGGCGCGGTCGACCAGATCCGCGAGTTCGTGAAGAAGATGCGCAAGAACCTCCCGGAGTACGACAAGCTCGCCACCGGGAACCCCATCTTCAAGGCCCGCATGCAGGACATCGGCTACCTCGACCTGGCCGGCTGCATGGCCCTCGGCGCCACCGGTCCCATCCTGCGCTCCGCCGGCCTGCCGCACGACCTGCGCAAGGCACAGCCCTACTGCGGCTACGAGACGTACGACTTCGAGATCCCGACCGCCGACACCTGCGACGCCTACGGCCGCTTCCTGGTCCGCCTGGAGGAGATGCGCCAGTCGCTCGGGATCGTCGAGCAGTGCCTGGACCGGCTCCAGCCCGGACCGGTCATGGTCGCCGACAAGAAGATCGCCTGGCCCGCCCAGCTCGCCCTCGGGCCGGACGGCCTCGGCAACTCCCTCGACCACATCAAGAAGATCATGGGCACCTCCATGGAGGCCCTGATCCACCACTTCAAGCTGGTCACCGAGGGCTTCCGGGTGCCGCCCGGACAGGCCTACGCGGCTGTCGAGTCCCCCAAGGGCGAACTCGGCGTGCACGCCGTGTCCGACGGCGGCACCCGCCCCTACCGGGTCCACTTCCGCGACCCGTCCTTCACCAACCTGCAGGCCATGGCGGCGATGTGCGAGGGCGGCCAGGTCGCCGACGTCATCGTCGCGGTGGCGTCCATCGACCCCGTGATGGGAGGCGTCGACCGGTGACCACCTCTTCCTCGGAGCGCGGTGTCAGCCTGGGCATGCCCGAGCTGCCCGCGCCCGCGTACCCGGACGACGTCCGGACCCGCCTGGAGGCGGACGCGCGCGACATCGTCGCCCGCTACCCCGACTCCCGGTCCGCCCTGCTGCCGCTGCTGCACCTCGTGCAGGCGGAGGAGGGCCACGTCACCCGCACCGGGATGCAGTTCTGTGCGGACGTCCTGGAGCTGACCACGGCCGAGGTCACCGCCGTCGCCACCTTCTACACCATGTACCGGCGCAAGCCCTCCGGCGACTACCAGGTGGGCGTCTGCACCAACACGCTGTGCGCGGTCATGGGGGGTGACGCGATCTTCGAGACCCTCCAGGAGCACCTGGGCGTCGGCAACGGCGAGACCACCGGCGACGGCAAGGTCACCCTGGAACACATCGAGTGCAACGCGGCCTGCGACTTCGCGCCCGTCGTGATGGTCAACTGGGAGTTCTTCGACAACCAGACCCCGGCCAGCGCCAAACGCCTGGTCGACGACCTGCGCGCGGGCCGGGACGTCCAGCCCACGCGCGGCGCCCGGCTGTGCACCTTCAAGGAGACCGCGCGGATCCTGGCCGGCTTCCCCGACGAGCGGCCCGGGGCCGTCGAGGAGGGCGGGAGTGCGGGACCCGCGTCGCTGGTGGGCCTCCGCCTGGCACGGGGTGAGGCCGCACCCGCGCGCGTCGTCCATCCACGCGGAGGTCCGCAGGAGACGCAGAGCCGGCCGGACCGGCCGGTGCACGAGCCGTCGCCGACCGAGCACCTCAGTTCCCACGACGCACCGCAGGAGACCTCGGCCTCCGACCCGTCGCACCCGGCAGGGCCTGCCGCCGAGGAGGGGGAGTGATGAGCGTGGTACCCGACCTCAAGGACACCAGCCCCGAGAAGCTGCTCGCACCCGTGCTGTCGGCCTTCTGGGACGAGGACCGGTCCTGGACGCTCGACGTCTACCGCAGGCACGAGGGATACGAGGGGCTCCGCAAGGCGCTCGCCATGTCACCGGACGACCTGATCGCCTATGTCAAGGAGTCCGGACTGCGCGGCCGCGGCGGCGCGGGCTTCCCCACCGGGATGAAGTGGCAGTTCATCCCGCAGGGAGACGGCAAACCGCATTATCTGGTTGTCAACGCCGACGAATCCGAGCCCGGGACCTGCAAGGACATCCCGCTCCTCTTCGCCAACCCGCACAGCCTCATCGAGGGCATCGTGATCGCGTGCTACGCCATCCGGTCGTCGCACGCCTTCATCTACCTGCGGGGTGAAGTCGTCCCCGTCCTGCGGCGGTTGCACGAGGCCGTGCGCGAGGCCTACGCGGCCGGCTTCCTCGGCGAGAACATCCTCGGCAGCGGACTCGACCTGCAACTCACCGTGCACGCCGGCGCCGGCGCGTACATCTGCGGTGAGGAGACCGCGCTGCTCGACTCGCTCGAAGGCCGCCGCGGCCAACCGCGGCTGCGTCCCCCCTTCCCTGCTGTCGAAGGGCTCTATGCCTGCCCGACTGTGGTGAACAACGTCGAGTCCATCGCCTCGGTTCCCGCCATCCTGCACAAGGGCAAGGAATGGTTCAGGTCGATGGGGAGCGAGAAGTCACCCGGCTTCACGCTCTACTCCCTCAGCGGCCACGTCGCGAGCCCCGGCCAGTACGAGGCACCGCTCGGCGTCACCCTGCGCCAGCTCCTCGACATGAGCGGCGGGATGCGCACCGGCCACCGCCTGAAGTTCTGGACCCCCGGCGGCTCCTCGACGCCGATGTTCACCGACGAACACCTCGACGTCCCCCTGGACTACGAAGGAGTGGGCGCCGCCGGTTCCATGCTCGGCACCAAAGCGCTCCAGTGCTTCGACGAGACCACCTGCGTGGTGCGCGCCGTCACCCGCTGGACCGAGTTCTACGCCCACGAGTCCTGCGGCAAGTGCACGCCCTGCCGCGAAGGCACCTACTGGCTCGTCCAGCTGCTGCGCGACATCGAGGCGGGCAAGGGCGTCATGTCCGACCTCGACAAGCTGAACGACATCGCCGACAACATCAACGGCAAGTCCTTCTGCGCCCTCGGCGACGGCGCGGCGTCCCCGATCTTCTCCTCGCTCAAGTACTTCCGCGAGGAGTACGAACAGCACATCACGGGCCGGGGCTGCCCCTTCGACCCGGCCAAGTCGACGGCCTGGGCGGACCGCCCGGAGGTGAACGCATGACCGTGACCACGAGTTCCCCCTCCTCGGGGGGAACGGCGGCGGTCCCGCCGCAGGACCTCGTCACGCTGACGATCGACGGCATCGAGATCAGTGTGCCCAAGGGCACCCTGGTCATCCGCGCCGCCGAACAACTCGGCATCGAGATCCCGCGCTTCTGCGACCACCCCCTGCTCGACCCGGCCGGCGCCTGCCGCCAGTGCATCGTCGAGGTCGAGGGCCAGCGCAAGCCCATGGCGTCCTGCACGATCACCTGTACGGACGGCATGGTGGTGAAGACTCACCTCACCTCACCCGTGGCCGAGAAGGCCCAGCACGGTGTGATGGAACTGCTGCTGATCAACCACCCGCTGGACTGCCCGGTCTGCGACAAGGGCGGCGAGTGCCCGCTGCAGAACCAGGCGATGTCGCACGGCAACGCCGAGTCCCGCTTCGACGGCAGGAAGCGCACCTACGCCAAGCCCGTCCCGATCTCCACCCAGGTGGTCCTGGACCGCGAACGGTGCGTCCTGTGCGCCCGCTGCACCCGGTTCTCCAACCAGGTCGCCGGCGACCCGATGATCGAGCTCCTGGAGCGCGGCGCGCTGCAGCAGGTCGGCACCGGCGAGGGCGACCCGTTCGAGTCGTACTTCTCCGGGAACACCATCCAGATCTGCCCGGTGGGCGCGCTGACCTCGGCGGCGTACCGCTTCCGCTCCCGCCCCTTCGACCTGGTCTCCTCGCCGTCCGTGTGCGAGCACTGCTCGGGCGGCTGCGCCACCCGCACCGACCACCGGCGCGGCAAGGTCATGCGGCGGCTCGCCGCCAACGACCCCGAGGTCAACGAGGAGTGGATCTGCGACAAGGGACGCTTCGCGTTCCGGTACGCGCAGCAGAAGGACCGTCTGGAGACCCCGCTGGTCCGCAACGACCAGGGTGTCCTCGAACCCGCCTCCTGGCCCGAGGCCCTTGAAGCGGCCGCCCGGGGACTGGCCGCCGCCCGCTCCCGTGCCGGCGTCCTCACCGGCGGCCGGCTCACCGTCGAGGACGCCTACGCGTACAGCAAGTTCGCGCGCGTGGCCCTGGACACCAACGACATCGACTTCCGCGCGCGCGTGCACAGCGGCGAGGAGGCCGACTTCCTGGCCGCCCGGATCGCCGGCCGCGGCCACGACCTGGACGGCACGGGCGTCACCTACACCTCCCTGGAGAAGGCGCCCGCCGTCCTGCTGGTCGGGTTCGAGTCGGAGGAGGAGGCCCCTGGCGTCTTCCTGCGGCTGCGCAAGGCCTGGCGCAAGCGCAAACAGCAGGTGTACGCGCTCGCCACCCACCCCACCCGCGGGCTGGAGAAGGCCGGCGGCACGCTGCTGCCGGCCGCGCCCGGCACCGAGACCGAGTGGCTGGACGCCCTGGCGAGCGGCGTCGGCCTCGAAGAGCCCGGTACCCGGGCCGCCGAGGCGCTGCGCACCGAGGGCGCGGTGATCGTCGTCGGAGAGCGGCTGGCGTCGGTCGCCGGCGGCCTCACCGCCGCCGTTCGGGCCGCCACCGCAACCGGCGCCCGGCTGGTGTGGATCCCGCGCCGGGCCGGTGAGCGCGGTGCGATCGAGGCCGGTGCGCTGCCGTCGCTGCTGCCCGGCGGCCGTCCGGCCACCGACCCCCGCGCGCGTGCGGAGGTCGCCGCCGTCTGGGGCGTCGCCGAACTCCCGCTCCGCTACGGCCGCGACACCGGCGAGATCGTCGAGGCCGCCGCCCGCGGCGAGCTCTCCGCCCTGCTGGTCGCCGGCGTCGAGGTCGCCGACCTGCCCGACCCGGCACGCGCGCGTGCCGCACTCGAAGCCGTCGGCTTCCTGGTCTCGCTGGAGCTGCGGCCCAGCGAGGTCACCGAACACGCCGACGTCGTCCTGCCGGTCGCCGCGGTCGCCGAGAAGGCCGGCACCTTCCTCAACTGGGAAGGCCGGGCGCGTCTGTTCGAGGCCGCCCTCAAGCCGGAGCAGATGACCCGGCGGCTCCCGCCCACCGACGCGCGCGTGCTGCAGATGCTCGCCGACGCCATGGACGTCCACCTCGGCCTGCCCGACCTGCGCACCGCGCGGGCGGAACTGGACCGGCTCGGCGCCTGGGACGGGGCGAGGGCCTCCGACCCGCTGGAGACGACCGCGCCGCTGCCGCGGCCCGCGGCCGGGGAGGCGGTGCTCGCCGGGCACCGGCTCCTCCTCGACCAGGGCGTCCTCCAGGAGGGCGACGAGGCACTGGCAGGCACCCGGCACGCCGCCCACGCGCGCGTGTCCGCGGCGACCGCGGCCGAGGCGGGCGTCGAGAACGGCGGCCTCATCGCCGTCACCGGGAGCTCCGGCACCGTCGAACTCCCGCTCCGGATCACCGACATGACCGACCGGGTGGTGTGGGTCCCGCTGAACTCGGTCGGCGGCGGCGTCGCCTCCGACACCGGCGCCCTGCCCGGCTCCCTCGTCCGCATCGGCCCGGCGGACACCGCCGGTGAGGCACCCAAGGAGGTGGAGGCATGAGCCCGTTCCTCGCCGCTGAAGACCTCTCCATGTTCGGCCGCGACCCCTGGTGGCTGGTCGTCCTCAAAGCGGTCTTCTGCTTCGCCTTCCTGATGGTGACCGTGCTGATCTCCATCGTGATGGAGCGCAAGGTCGTCGCCTGGATGCAGCTGCGCATCGGCCCCAACCGGCACGGCCCCTGGGGCATGCTGCAGTCGCTCGCCGACGGCATCAAGCTGATGCTCAAGGAAGACGTCGTCGTCAAACGCGCGGACAAGGCCGTCTACGTCCTCGCGCCGATCGTCGCGGCGATCCCGGCGTTCATGGCCATCGCGGTCATCCCGTTCGGTCCGGCCGACAACGAGATCTCCATCTTCGGCCACCGCACCACGATGCAGCTCACCGACCTGCCGATCGCGATGCTCTACATCCTCGCGGTCGCCTCCGTCGGCATCTACGGCATCGTCCTCGCCGGCTGGAGCTCCGGCTCCACCTATCCGCTCCTCGGCGGCCTGCGCTCCTGCGCCCAGATGATCTCCTACGAGATCGCCATGGGCGCCGCGTTCGCCTCCGTGTTCCTGTACTCCGGGTCGATGTCGACGTCCACGATCGTCGACCAGCAACAGGGCCGCTGGTACATCCTGTTGCTGCCGGTCTCGTTCGTCCTCTACGTCGTCACCATGATCGGCGAGACCAACCGCGCCCCCTTCGACATGCCCGAGTCCGAGGGCGACCTGGTCGGCGGCTTCAACACCGAGTACTCGTCGATCAAGTTCGCGATGTTCATGCTCGCCGAGTACGTCAACATGGTGACCGTCTCGGCCGTGTCGACCACCCTGTTCCTCGGCGGCTGGCGGGCCCCCTGGCCGATCAGCACCGTCTGGGCGGGCGCCAACCACGGCTGGTGGCCGATGCTCTGGTTCGTCGCCAAGGTCGTCCTGCTGCTGTTCGGCTTCGTCTGGGTGCGCGGCACCCTCCCGCGGGTGCGCTACGACCAGCTGATGAAGCTCGGCTGGAAGGTCCTCATCCCGGTTTCCGTCGTCTGGCTGATGCTCGTCGCGACCGTGCGGACCCTGCGCAACCAGAACTACGGCTTCGCCGACATCGCCCTCTACGTCGGCGGCGGGATCCTCGCCCTGCTGGTCCTGTCCTTCGTCGTCGACATGTTCCGCGACCAGGGCAAGGAGGCCGCGCAGCCCGCCGCCGAACCGGCCGCGTTCGACCCGATGGCGGGCGGCTTCCCCGTACCGCCGCTGCCCGGACAGGAACTGCCGCCGGTGCCCCGGCGCAGGCCCCGCCGGGAGCGGGAGCTGATTGTCAGTGGTGGACCGGACACTGTCAGTGACGGATCTACGGATGGAAAGGAGGCGTCCGATGGCTGAGGAGCCCAAGGAGACCAAGCCCGGTTTCCAGAACCCCGTGGCCGGCTTCGGCGTGACCTTCAAGGCCATGTTCAAGAAGCGGCTGACCGAGCAGTACCCGGAGCAGAAGAAGACCACGGCCCCGCGGTTCCACGGACGGCACCAGCTCAACCGCCATCCGGACGGCCTGGAGAAGTGCGTCGGCTGCGAGCTGTGCGCCTGGGCCTGCCCCGCCGACGCCATCTACGTGGAGGGCGCCGACAACACCGACGAGGAGCGCTACTCGCCCGGCGAGCGCTACGGCCGCGTCTACCAGATCAACTACGCCCGCTGCATCCTGTGCGGCCTGTGCATCGAGGCGTGCCCCACGCGCGCGCTGACGATGACCAACGAGTTCGAACTGGCCGACAGCAGCCGCGCGAACCTCATCTACACCAAGGAACAGCTCCTCGCCGGCCTCGAAGAGGGCATGGTCGACACGCCGCACGCGATCTTCCCGGGGACCGACGAACAGGACTACTACCGGGGCCTGGTCACCGAGGCCGCGCCCGGGACCGTACGCCAGGTGGCCGTCTCCAAGGGCGAAGCCCCGCAGGAAGCCGACGCCACCTCGGGCCCGGACGAACCGGCCTCGCAGGAGGTGATCGGCCGATGAACCCGCAGCAGCTCGCCGCCTACGCCACCTCCACCGGCGAGGCCTTCCAGTTCTGGGTCCTCGGCACCGTCGCCGTGATCGGTGCGCTGTCCACCGTCTTCATGAAGCGGGCCGTGCACAGCGCGCTGTCCCTCGCCGGAACCATGATCATCCTGGCGGTGTTCTACCTCGCCAACGGCGCCTACTTCCTCGGCATCGTGCAGATCGTGGTCTACACCGGCGCGATCATGATGCTGTTCCTCTTCGTGGTGATGCTGGTCGGCGTGACCGCCGCCGACTCCCTGAAGGAGACCATCAAGGGCCAGCGCTGGCTGGCCCTGCTGTGCGGGGCCGGCTTCGGTGTCCTGCTCCTCGCGGGCATCGCCAACGCCTCCCTGAAGAACTTCCAAGGCACCGGCCAGGCCAACGCCAACGGCAACGTGCAGGGCCTCGCCGCCCTCATCTTCACCAAGTACGTCTACGCCTTCGAGATCACCGGCGCCCTGCTCATCACCGCCGCCGTCGGGGCCATGGTGCTCACCCACCGCGAGCGCACCGAACGCGCCAGGACCCAGCGCGAGCAGTCCGAACAGCGCGTCCGCGAAGGCAAGCACGTGCCGCCGCTGCCCGCCCCCGGCGTCTACGCCCGGCACAACGCCGTGGACATCGCCGGCCTGCTCCCCGACGGCACCCCGTCCGAGCTCACCGTCAGCAGGACGCTCCGCGACCGCGGCCAGATGCGCGACGTGTCCGCGGAGGCGCTGGGCGACCTGCGGGCTCTCGAACAGCGCTCCGAGGACCGGCTGGAGCGCACCCCGATCGAACCCGCCGGCTTCAAGCGCAGCGAGGAGGCGTCGAAGTGAATCCCGTCTACTACCTCTACCTCGCCGCCCTGTTGTTCACCATCGGCGCCACCGGTGTGCTGATCAGACGGAACGCGATCGTCGTCTTCATGTGCATCGAGCTGATGCTGAATGCCTGCAACCTCGCGTTCGTCGTCTTCTCCCGGATGCACGGCAATCTCGACGGCCAGATCATCGCCTTCTTCACGATGGTCGTCGCCGCCGCGGAGGTCGTGGTCGGGCTCGCGATCATCGTGTCGCTGTTCCGTACCCGCCACTCGGCCTCGGTCGACGACGCCAGCCTGATGAAGCTGTAAGGGGTCGCTGAATCGTGGAGAACCTGATTGCGCTGCTCATCGCGGCGCCCCTGCTCGGAGCGGCCGTCCTCCTGGTCGGCGGCCGCCGCCTGGACGCCGTGGGCCACTGGATCGGCACGCTCCTGTCGACGACGTCCTTCGTGTTCGGCGTCATCCTCTTCGCCGACCTGCTCGGCCGGAACGCCGACGACCGCACCCTGCTGCAGCACCTGTACACCTGGGTGCCCGTGGCCGGCTTCCAGGCGGACGTCACCTTCCGCCTCGACCAGCTGTCGATGACGTTCGTCCTCCTGATCACCGGCGTCGGCTCGCTCATCCACCTGTACTCGGTCGGGTACATGGAGCACGACGAGCGCCGCCGCTTCTTCGGCTACCTCAACCTGTTCCTCGCGGCGATGCTGCTGCTCGTCCTCGCCGACAACTACCTGCTGCTGTACGTCGGCTGGGAGGGCGTCGGCCTCGCCTCCTACCTGCTGATCGGCTTCTGGCAGCACAAGCCCAGCGCGGCGACGGCGGCCAAGAAGGCCTTCCTCGTCAACCGCGTCGGCGACATGGGCCTGTCCATCGCGATCATGCTGATGTTCACCACGTTCGGCACGTTCGCCTTCGGCCCGGTCCTCAGCCACGCCACGGACGCCTCCGAGGGCAGGCTCACCGCGATCGGTCTCATGCTGCTGCTCGCCGCCTGCGGCAAGTCCGCCCAGGTGCCGCTGCAGTCCTGGCTCGGGGACGCCATGGAAGGTCCCACCCCGGTCTCCGCCCTCATCCACGCGGCGACCATGGTGACCGCCGGCGTCTACCTGATCGTCCGCTCCGGAGCCGTCTTCAACGCGGCCCCCGACGCCCAGCTCGTCGTCACCGTCGTCGGCGCCGTCACCCTGCTCTTCGGTGCGATCGTCGGTTGCGCCAAAGACGACATCAAGAAGGCCCTCGCCGGCTCGACCATGTCGCAGATCGGCTACATGGTGCTCGCCGCCGGCCTCGGCCCGATCGGCTACGTCTTCGCGATCATGCACCTGGTGACGCACGGCTTCTTCAAGGCCGGTCTCTTCCTCGGCGCCGGTTCCGTCATGCACGGCATGAACGACGAGGTCGACATGCGCAAGTACGGCGGCCTGCGCACGTACATGCCCGTCACCTTCATCACCTTCGGCCTCGGCTACCTTGCCATCATCGGCTTCCCGTTCCTGTCCGGCTTCTACTCCAAGGACGCCATCATCGAGGCCGCCTTCGCCAAGGGCGGCACCCAGGGCTGGATCCTCGGGAGCGTGGCCCTGCTGGGCGCCGCCCTCACGGCCTTTTACATGACGCGCGTGATGCTGATGACGTTCTTCGGCGAGGAGCGCTGGCGGAACCAGCCCACCCGTTCCCCGCAGGCGCCGAGCGCCGAGCCCGCGGCGGAACGGCACGGCGAGCACGCCGAGCCGCACCCGCACGAGTCGCCCAAGATCATGACGATCCCCATGATCGTGCTGGCCGTCGGCTCGGTCTTCGCCGGCTTCTTCTTCCACTTCGGCGACCGCTTCCTGCACTGGCTGGAGCCGATCACCGGCCACAGCGAGGGCGACTCCCCGATCAGCGCGGGCGTCGTCACCGGCGCCACCATGGTCTGCCTGATCATCGGCGTCGGCATCGCCTACCTGCAGTACGGCCGCCGTCCCGTCCCGGCCGTCGCCCCGCGCGGTTCGCTGCTCACCCGCGCGGCCCGCCGCGACCTCCTCCAGGACGACTTCAACCACGTCGTCCTGGTCCGCGGCGGCGAACACCTCACCCGTTCCCTCGTCTATGTCGACCACACCCTGGTCGACGGCGTCGTCAACGGCACGGCGGCCGGCTTCGGCGGGCTCTCCGGCCGGCTGCGCAGACTGCAGAACGGCTACGCGCGCTCGTACGCGGTCTCGATGTTCGGCGGCGCTGCCCTCCTGGTCGCCGCGACCCTGCTGATGAGGGCGGTCTGATACCGATGTCCTTTCCTCTGCTGACAGCGACGGCGGTCCTCCCGGCCGTCGGGGCGGTCGCCACGGCCGCCGTACCGGCCGCCCGGCGCACCGCCGCCAAGTGGCTCGCGCTGCTGGTCTCGCTCGCCACGCTCGTCCTGGCGATCGTCGTCATGGTCCGCTTCGACCCCGGCGGCGCCCGCTACCAGCTCACCGAGTCCCACGCCTGGATCTCGGACTTCGGCGTCAGGTACGAGCTGGGCGTCGACGGCATCGCGGTCGCTCTGCTGGCCCTGACCGCCCTGCTGATCCCGTTCATCATCCTGGCCGGCTGGCACGACGCCGACCCGCTGGAGACCGGCAGCAAGCGGTGGCGGCCCACCCAGGGCTTCTTCGCCCTGATCCTGGCCGTCGAGGCGATGGTGATCATCTCCTTCGAGGCCACCGACGTCTTCCTGTTCTACATCTTCTTCGAAGCCATGCTCATCCCGATGTACTTCCTCATCGGCGGCTTCGGGGACCGCGCCCACGCGCAGGGCGAGGAAGCGGCGTCGACCCAACGCTCGTACGCCGCCGTGAAGTTCCTGCTCTACAACCTGGTGGGCGGCCTGATCATGCTGGCCGCGGTGATCGGCCTGTACACGGTCGCCGGGAACTTCTCGCTCGCCGAGATCGCGCAGGCCCGCGCGAACGGCTCCCTGCACATGGCCACCAGCACCGAACGCTGGCTGTTCCTCGGCTTCTTCTTCGCCTTCGCGGTCAAGGCGCCGCTGTGGCCGCTGCACACCTGGCTGCCCAACGCCATGCAGGAGTCCACCGCCCCCGTCGCCGTCCTCATCACCGCGGTCGTCGACAAGGTGGGCACGTTCGCGATGCTCCGCTTCTGCCTCCAGCTCTTCCCGGAGGCGTCGAAGTGGGCGACACCCACCATCCTCGTCCTCGCCCTGATCAGCATCATCTACGGCGCGCTGCTCGCCGTCGGGCAGCGTGACATCAAGCGCCTGGTCGCCTACGCGTCCATCTCCCACTTCGGGTTCATCATCCTGGGCATCTTCGCGATGACCAGCCAGGGCCAGTCCGGCGCCACCCTGTACATGGTCAACCACGGCATCTCCACCGCCGCCCTGATGCTGGTCGCCGGCTTCCTGATCTCCCGGCGCGGCTCCCGGCTCATCGCCGACTACGGCGGCGTGCAGAAGGTCGCCCCGGTCCTCGCCGGCACCTTCCTGATCGGCGGCCTGGCCACCCTGTCCCTGCCCGGCCTCGCCCCCTTCGTGAGCGAGTTCCTGGTCCTGGTGGGCACGTTCACGCGCTACCCGGCGATCGGGATCATCGCCACCTTCGGCATCGTGCTCGCCGCGCTCTACACCCTCGTCCTCTACCAGCGGACGATGACGGGCCCGGTGAAACCGGCGGTCTCCACCATGCCCGACCTGAAGGCACGCGAGCTCGTCGTGGTCGCCCCGCTGATCGTCCTGCTGATCTTCCTGGGCGTCTATCCGAAGCCCGTCACCGACATCGTCAACCCGGCGGTCAGGCAGACCATGTCGGACGTACACAAGACCGACCCCAAGCCAGCAGTGGAGGCGGCCAAGTGAGCGCAGCAGCCGTCCACAGCCTGTGGACAACCGCGGCCCAGCCGATCTCGAAGATCGACGCGCCGAAGATCGAATACGGGCAATTGTCGCCCACCCTGATCGTCATCGGCGCGGCGGTCGTCGGCGTGCTGGTCGAGGCGTTCGTCCCGCGCAGGTTCCGCTACTACGCGCAGGTGTTCGTCTCCGCCGTCGCCCTGTGCGCCGCCTTCGCGGCAGTCGTCGCCCTCGCCGCCGACGGTTACGGCACCACCAAGGCACGCGTCGCCGCCATGGGCGCCATCGCCGTCGACGGACCCTCCCTGTTCCTCCAGGGAACGATCCTGCTCGCCGGCCTCGTCGGCCTGTTCACCTTCGCCGAACGCCGCCTCGACCCCGCCGCCCACGGCAACCGGGTCGACTCCTTCGCCGCCCAGGCCGCCTCCGTGCCCGGCAGCGACAGCGAGCAGGCCGCGGTCAAGGCCGGTTTCACCACCACCGAGGTCTTCCCGCTCCTGCTCTTCGCCGTCGCCGGCATGCTCGTCTTCCCCTCGGCCAACGACCTGCTGACGCTCTTCGTGGCCCTGGAGGTCTTCTCCCTCCCGCTCTACCTGATGTGCGCCCTGGCCCGCCGCAAGCGCCTCATGTCCCAGGAAGCCGCCGTCAAGTACTTCCTGCTCGGCGCCTTCGCCTCCGCGTTCACCCTGTTCGGCATCGCCATGCTCTACGGCTACGCCGGATCGGTGTCGTACGGCACCATCGCGCAGGTCGTCGACGGCACCGTCACCAGCGTCGACCCGGCCCTCGCCAACACCATGGGCAACGACGCGCTGCTCCTGATCGGCGCCGCCATGGTCGTCATGGGGCTGCTCTTCAAGGTCGGCGCGGTCCCCTTCCACATGTGGACACCCGACGTCTACCAGGGCGCGCCCACCCCGGTCACCGGCTTCATGGCGGCCGCCACCAAGGTCGCCGCCTTCGGTGCGCTGCTGCGCCTGCTGTACGTGGTGCTGCCCGGCATGCGCTGGGACTGGCGGCCGGTCATGTGGGGCGTCGCCATCATCACCATGCTGGGCGGCGCGATCGTCGCGATCACCCAGACCGACATCAAGCGGCTCCTCGCGTACTCGTCGATCGCGCACGCCGGATTCATCCTCGCAGGTGTCATCGCGACGTCGAAGGACGGCGTGTCGTCGGTCCTCTTCTACCTGGCCGCGTACTCCTTCGTGACCATCGGCGCGTTCGCCGTGGTCACCCTGGTCCGCGACGCGGGCGGCGAGGCGACCCACCTGTCCAAGTGGGCGGGGCTCGGCCGCCGCTCGCCCCTGGTCGCGGCCGTCTTCGCCGTGTTCCTGCTGGCCTTCGCGGGCATCCCGCTGACCTCCGGTTTCGCCGGGAAGTTCGCGGTGTTCAAGGCGGCGGCCGAGGGCGGGGCGGTCCCCCTGGTCGTGATCGGTGTGATCTCGTCGGCGATCGCCGCGTTCTTCTACATCCGCGTGATCGTGCTGATGTTCTTCAGCGAGCCGAGCCCCGAGGGACCGACGGTCGCCGTGCCGTCACCGCTCACCATGGCGGCCATCGGCCTCGGCGTGGCCGTCACCCTGGTGCTCGGTGTCGCCCCGCAGTACTTCCTGAACCTCGCCAGCCAGGCGGGCGTCTTCGTGCGCTGAGACATCCCGCACGGTCCCGGGCCCCGGTTCCCGCACAGGAGGAGCCGGGGCCCACGCGCGCGTGCGGCCCGAGACCACACCGGCTGCCCGGCCCGAGACCACGGGGGCTGTGCCCGGCCGGGACCACGGAAGCCGGGCCTACGGGCACGTCACCGTCGGGTTCCACGGCGCGAACAGACCGCTCGGATTGTCCTTCCAGATCCAGGCCCGCAACGTGTACACCGGCTCCTTCACACCGGGCACCGCCGTCGGCCCCTGGAACGACTGCCCGAACAACGTCGGCGGGGTCCCGGCGCCGCCCGCCCGCACGATCCACTCCACCCCGGCCAGGGCACGCCGGCCGTCGGCATCGGTCTCGTAGAGGAGACCCGCGGGCTCGGCCGGGTCCAGACTGCCGAGGCCGGCGTCCTTGACGTAGTGGTAGCCCGCGCCTCCCTGGCCGCTCCGGTCGCAGGTGGCGGCCCGGGCGTACCCGTCCGTGACGGCGAACGGCTCGTACTGGTAGTCCGCGGTCGCCGTGTACGTCGGGGTCAGATCGGTCCACACGAGTGGGTCGGGATCGGGAACCGGAGTCGCGTCGGCGGGCACCGCAGCCAGAGCGAACGGCACGGCCAGCGCCAGAGCGGCGCCGGCTGCGCGGGACCTGAGAGACATCCTGATGCTCCTCGGGGCGGAAGAGGCACGCGAACGCGAGGCCTCCTTGCAGCGCGCGGGCCTCCCCGGTCCCGCCCGTGCAGCATGGCCCGCGCCGCTTCCGGGCCGCCACGCGAAGACCGCCAAAGGGCTGAGGACACCGCCGGACGGGGGACCCCCGCCCACACCCCGGTCCCCGGCGGCCGGCCTGTGGACAACTCAGGCGCTGTCGGTCCGGACCCCTATCGTGGAGGCAGTGGTCGAAGGACGACGTACGGGGGACACGACGATGGGCGGGACAGGCGGAACCGACGAGATGCCAGGGACGACCGCAGCGCCGGGGGCGCCACAGGCGCACGGACCGGCGGACAGCGAGGCACTGGCCACGCTGCACCGGGTCTTCGGGTACGACGCCTTCCGAGGCGAACAGGAAGCGATCATCGAGCATGTGGTGGCCGGTGGCGACGCCGTCGTCCTCATGCCGACCGGCGGTGGGAAATCGCTGTGTTACCAGATCCCCGCCCTGGTCAGACCCGGTACGGGCGTGGTGGTCTCCCCGCTCATCGCCCTCATGCAGGACCAGGTGGACGCCCTGCGCGCCCTCGGCGTCAACGCCGGGTTCATGAACTCCACCCAGGACTTCGACGAGCGGCGCGTGGTCGAGGCACAGTTCCTCGCGGGCGAACTCGACCTGCTCTACCTCGCCCCCGAGCGGCTCCGCCTCGACTCCACCCTCGACCTGCTCGGCCGCGGCAAGATCGCCGTCTTCGCCATCGACGAGGCGCACTGCGTCTCCCAGTGGGGCCACGACTTCCGCCCCGACTACCTCGCCCTCTCCCTCCTCGGCGAGCGCTGGCCCGACGTCCCGCGCATCGCGCTCACCGCCACCGCCACCCACGCCACCCACCAGGAGATCACCCAGCGGCTGCACATGCCGGCCGCCCGGCACTTCGTGGCCAGCTTCGACCGGCCCAACATCCAGTACCGGATCGTCCCCAAGGCCGACCCGAGGAAACAGCTCCTCACCTTCCTCCGCCAGGAACACGAGGGCGACGCGGGCATCGTCTACTGCCTCTCGCGCAAGTCCGTCGAGGCCACCGCCGAGTTCCTCACCCGCAACGGCGTCGACGCCGTCCCCTACCACGCCGGCCTCGACGCGAGCACCCGCGCCGCCCACCAGTCCCGGTTCCTGCGCGAGGACGGCCTGGTCGTCGTCGCCACCATCGCCTTCGGCATGGGCATCGACAAACCCGACGTCCGCTTCGTCGCCCACCTCGACCTGCCCAAATCCGTCGAGGGCTACTACCAGGAGACCGGCCGCGCGGGCCGCGACGGCCTGCCTTCCACCGCGTGGATGGCCTACGGCCTCAACGACGTCATACAGCAGCGCAAGCTCATCCAGTCCGGCGAGGGAGACGAGGCCTTCCGGCGCCGCGCCCAGGCCCACCTCGACTCCATGCTCGCCCTGTGCGAGACCGCCCAGTGCCGCCGCGGGCAACTCCTCAACTACTTCGGCCAGGAGCCCGCCCCGGCGGGCTGCGGCAACTGCGACACCTGCCTCACCCCGCCCGAGACCTGGGACGGCACCGTCGCCGCCCAGAAGGTCCTGTCCACGGTCGTACGGCTCCAGCGCGAACGCGGACAGAAGTTCGGCGCCCTGCAGATCGTCGACATCCTGCTCGGCAAGCGCACCGCAAAGGTCATCCAGTTCGACCACGACCAGCTCTCGGTCTTCGGCATCGGCACCGACCTCGACGAGGGTGAGTGGCGAGGCGTCGTCCGGCAGCTGCTCGCCCAGGGTCTGCTCGCGGTCGAGGGGGAGTACGGCACCCTCGTGCTCACCGAGGCCAGCGGGACGGTGCTGCGGCGCGAGCGGGAGGTCCCGCTGCGCAAGGAGCCGAGGAAACCGGCGGCCGCGCGCGCGTCCGGGTCCTCCGGGTCCTCCGGCAGGAGCAGGGCGAACGCGGTCGTGGCCGAGCTGCCCGAGGAACTCCTCCCCGCCTTCGAGGCGCTGCGCGCCTGGCGTGCCGAGCAGGCCCGCGAACAGGGCGTGCCCGCGTACGTGATCTTCCACGACGCCACCCTGCGGGAGATCGTCGGCCGGTGGCCCGAGTCCGTCGCCGAGCTCGCCACCGTCGGCGGCGTCGGCGAGAAGAAGCTCATGACGTACGGAGAGGGCGTGCTCGGGGTGCTGGCCGCCCTGAAGACGCCGGCCGCCCCGGCCCCCGCGGGGCCTGGGACCCCGGACGAGGAGCACTGGCCCGAGATGGACGCGGAGCCCGAGCCGGAGGACTGGGCGTAGGCGGCACAGGGCCCGCGGCGGCGGTGCGGGAGCCGGTCACAGCCCCCGCACCGCGTACAGTCCCGGTGCGAACGTGATCAGGAGCGGGAGCAGCGGGACCAGGGCGGCCACCGTCGTGGTGAGGGCCCGGTGGCGGCGCAGCAGCCGGGGCGGCGGTTCCAGCAGGCGGTCGACGCGTTCGCCCAGCAGCCGACGGCTCGACGCGCAGGACAGGACCCCGCGGTGCTGGTTCAGCTCGATCAGGGCCAGCGCGGTGGTGAGGTGGCCGCAGCGGCGGGAGGCCGTGTCGTCCGCGGCGAGTTCGACGAGCCGGTGGGTCTGGTCGCAGAAGTGGGAGAAGAGCGGCACGCGCGGGAAGCCCGTGGCCAGGGCGGCGGACAGATGGAGCAGCCAGTCGTGGTGGGCGCGGGCGTGGCCCCGCTCGTGGGTGAGCACGGCGTCGAGCTGGTGGTCGGTCAGGCGGTGCAACGCCCCGGTGGTCACGACCAGTTGCGGCGGATGGCCCGGCATCCACCACGCGTCCGGGTACTCGTCCTCCAGCACCAGCATCGGTCCGCGTGCCGCGGGCAGCCCGGCCGGCAGTTCGGGGGCCCGCTCGCGCAGGTGCGCGCGGGTCTGGTCGCGGCGGCGTCGGGCCTCGACCAGTTCGCGGGCGAGCATCGCCGTCGTCCAGGCTGCCCCGCACGCCAGCAGTACGGTGAGGGTGACCGCCCACAGGGGCGCGACGGAGAGGTCGTACGCGGCGGTGACCGCCGGTGGCGCAGGCGCGAACACCCGGTCCCGCACGGTGTGGAAGACGGCGGCCGCGCCCAGGGTCAGCGCGGCCACGCAGCACATCAGCACCGTGGCGACCAGGCACTGCCACACCCACAGCGCCACCACCGGTTCCCGCTCCGGCCACAGGGACCGCACCAGGGCCCGCGGCACGGGTACAGCGGCCGTCAGGGCGACGGCGGTCAGCAGGAGCAGGCAGACGGTCATGCCGGGGCTCCGTTTCCTGATCGGAGATGTGTGCGGCCCGTGCGGGGGGTGATACGCCGTCGCGTGGCATGGCGCGTGCGCCGGCGCGCTCGGTGGCGCGCCGACGCCTCGCAGGTGCGCGTGCGGGCGCATCGCATGGTGCGTGTCCTGTCAGTATGACGGTGCCGGGTGCCCCGGGTCAGGTGTCGACGACGATCCGGGCGCCCCGCCTCGCGGGCCCGGCGATGCGCGGGAGGGACCCCTCCCGCGGTCCCTCCCGCGAAGCCTCCCGCGCCCCATCCGGCGCCTCCTCACCCGCGGCTCCCGCCGCCCGCGCCCGTGTCAGGTCCGCGCCGTCCGGGCCGCCGTCCTCACCCCGCCACGATCCGCCCCGTGACCTCGCCGAGCCCCACCCGGCTGCCGCCCGGCCCCGGAGCCCATCCGGTCAGCGTCACCACGTCGCCGTCCTCCAGGTACGTCCGTTTGCCGTCCGGGAGTTCGAGCGGATCGCGTCCGTTCCAGGTCAGCTCCAGCAGCGACCCTCGCTGCCCGGGTTCCGCGCCGCTCACCGTGCCGGAGCCGTACAGGTCTCCGGTGCGCAGCGAGGCGCCGTTGACCGTCAGGTGGGCGAGTTGCTGGGCGGCGGTCCAGTACATGGTGGAGAACGGCGGCTCGGACACCGTGTGGCCGTTGATCGCGATCGAGATCCGCAGGTCGTAACCGGCGGGCTCCTCCGCGGTGTCGTCCAGGTAGGGCAGGAGCGGATGGGTGCGCCTCGGCGGGGCGGTCCGTGCCTCCTCCAGCGCGTCCAGCGGCGTGATCCACGCCGCGACCGAGGTGGCGAACGACTTGCCGAGGAACGGGCCCAGCGGGACGTACTCCCAGGCCTGGATGTCCCGCGCCGACCAGTCGTTGAGCAGGCACAGGCCGAACACGTGCTCCCTGAAGTCCCCCAGCGCCACGGGCCTGCCCTGCGCCGACGGCGCCCCGACGACGAAGCCGACCTCGGCCTCGATGTCCAGCCGCGCCGACGGTCCGAACACCGGTGCCGGATCCGAGGGCGCCTTCCGCTGTCCTGACGGTCGTACGACGTCCGTCCCGGACACCACGACCGTGCCCGCCCGCCCGTGGTAGCCGATCGGCAGGTGTTTCCAGTTGGGGGTGAGCGGCTCGGCGGCGTCCGGGCGGAAGATGCGGCCGGCGTTCCGGGCGTGGTTCTCGGAGGCGTAGAAGTCGACGTAGTCCGCGACCTCGAAGGGCAGGTGCAGGGTCACCTCGGACAGCGGGTGGAAGAGGGGGGTGAGCGTCTCGCGGTGCGCGGGCACGGTCACCCAGGCGGTCAGGGCGCGTCGCACGTCGGACCAGGCGGTACGGCCCGCGGCCAGCAGCGCGTTGAGGGTCGGGCGGGCGAGCAGGGAGGCGTACGGGGAGCCGAGCGCGAGGGCCGCGGCCCCGGCGTCGAGGACGTGGTCGCCGAGGCGGACGCCGACCCTCCGTTCCGTGCTCCCGGGGGTCGAGAACACGCCGTACGGAAGGTTGTGCGGGCCGAAGGGGTCACCCTCGGGGACCTCGAAGGGTGGCAAGGGGGGCATGGGGTGACTGCCTCGCTCTCATCCGTGCCGCGCGGAGGCCGGTCATGTGGCGACGTCGCTCTGGCCTCGCGGGGCGTTCCATGTGGTCGCGCCACACGTTACGGGTGAGTTGGTTGTAGGGGCAGTGTCTAAAGAGTTCGCAATGTCCCAATAGCCCTTGTCGGAGGGGGCAATTCCGGCTTAGCGTCCTTTGGGGACACGGACGGGGTGGGTCCGGTCCGAAGGGGGACACGTGGGGGGACCCGTGGCCAGGAACGCCGTCAGCGTGCCGTTCGAGGCGGACCGCGACGTACCGGGCCTGATCGTCAAGTTCGGCGACTATCCGCTGCACCACGGCGGGGTCGGCGCGATTCGCAGTCTGGGCCGCCTGGGCGTTCCCATGTACGCGATAACGGAGGACGCGTACACACCGGCGGCCTCGTCCCGCTATCTCAAGCGGGCGTTCGTGTGGCCGACGACAGGCGCCGAGGAACCGGATCATCTCGTCGAGGGACTGCTGCGCATCGGCCGCCGTATCGGCCGGCCGGCCGTGCTGATCCCCACCGACGAGGAGGCCGCCGTCCTGATCGCCGAGCACCAGGACGCACTCGGTGACCGCTTCCTCTTCCCGCGCGTGGACGCGGAACTGCCGCGCCGCCTGGCGAGCAAGCAGGGCCTGCACGAGCTGTGCGTGGAGCACGGCATCCCGAGCCCGGCGGCCGCCTTCCCGGACTCCTACGACGAGATCGTCGAGTTCGCGGAGAAGGCCCGCTTCCCGATCGTGGCCAAGAACCGCGAGGCGTTCGTCCGGCGAAAGCAGCCCGCCGTCAACGGGACGACGCGGATCGCCACCCGTGAGGGGCTGCTCACCCTGGCCCGTGACTGGGGCACTCATCCGGGTGTCATCCTCCAGGAGTACCTCCCGAGGGAGGAGGCCGAGGACTGGATCGTGCACGGCTACTTCGACGCCGACTCCCATCCGCGCGCCCTGTTCACCGGCGTCAAGGTCCGCTCCTGGCCGCCGCACGCCGGCATGACCGCGAACGCCTGCGTCGTCGACAACCCGGAACTCGCCGACCTCGCCGCGCGTTTCATCAAGCAGATCGGCTTCACCGGCATCATCGACCTCGACCTGCGCTTCGACCGGCGCGACGGGCAGTACAAGCTGCTCGACTTCAACCCGCGCATGGGCGCCCAGTTCCGGCTCTTCGAGAGCGAGTCGGGGGTGGACGTCGTCCGCGCCATGCACCTGGACCTGACCGGCCGCCGGGTTCCGGAGGGGGAACAGCGCGCCGGACACCAGTTCGTCGTGGAGAACATCGACCTGCCCGCCCTCCTCGCCTACCGCCGCAGCGGCTACACGACACCGCACGCACCGAAGCGGCCGAGCGGGACCGAGCTGGCCTGGCTGGCGGGTGACGACCCGATGCCGTTCGCCACGATGCTCGCCCGCTTCGTGCGTCCGGGCGCGAAGCACCTCTATCAGCTGTGGCGCACCAGCCGCCGCGGCTCCGGCACCTCCACGACGTAGCCACCGCGTCACCTGGAAGGGGAACCGTGCGACCACCGCGCCGGCGAGGTGACGCCCGCCACTGACCACGGCCCCATCACCCCGGTGACGGGCGCCAGTTGAGGCCGAAACGCACGGTGAGTCCCAGAGGCGTGCTGTCCGTATTCTCTGATCATGGTCGCACCCTCCCCGTACTCACTGATCGCCACCGACCTGGACGGCACGCTGCTGCGCGGCGACGACACCCTCTCGGAACGGTCTCTCGCCGCACTCGCGCGGGCCGGCCGGGCCGGTGCCCGCCACCTCGTGGTGACCGGCCGCCCCGCGCCGAGAGTGCGTCCGCTCCTCGACGACCTCGGCTGCACGGGACTCGCGGTCTGCGGCCAGGGCGCACAGGTGTACGACGCCGGCGCGGACCGGCTGCTGTGGTCGGTCACCCTGGACCGGGAGCTGGCGGAGACCGCGCTCGGCAAGATCGAGGCCGAGGTCGGTCAGGTGTACGCGGCGGTCGACCAGGACGGCGTCGACGGGCTCACGCTCATCGAGCCGGGCTATCTGATGCCGCACCCCACGCTGCCCGCGCTGCGGGTCTCCCGGCGCGAGGACCTGTGGTGCACGCCCATCAGCAAGGTGCTGCTGCGCCACCACACCCTGTCCGACGACGAACTGGCGGCCACCGCCCGCTCGGTGGTCGGGTCGCTGGCGACGGTCACCATGTCGGGGCCGGGCACCGTCGAACTCCAGCCGTGCGGGGTGACGAAGGCGACCGGGCTCGCGCTGGCCGCGGACCATCTCGGGCTGAGCTCCGGGCACGCCATCGCGTTCGGTGACATGCCCAACGACATTCCGATGTTCGAGTGGGCCGCCCACGGGGTGGCGATGGCCAACGCCCATCCGGAACTGAAAGCGCTGGCCGACGAGATCACCACGTCGAACGAGGACGACGGCATCGCCGTCGTCCTCGAAAGACTCTTCGACTGATCGGTGTGTCGGTCAGTACGCGCCGTGGACGTTGTCGATCGAGCCGTACCGTGCGGCGGCGTAGTTGCAGGCCGCGGTGATGTTCGCGACCGGGTCGTAGATGTCGAACGACGTGCCGGCCACGTGGTAGGTGCTGAACGTCGGGTCGATCACCTGGAGCAGGCCCTTGGAGGGGATGCCGGCGCGGGCGTTGGAGTCCCAGAGGTTGATGGCCCGCGGGTTGCCGGAGGACTCCCGCATCACGTTGCGGTAGATGCCGTTGTAGGTACCCGGGATGTGCTTCTCCGACATGATCGCGAGGGACTCGCGGATCCAGCCGTCGAGGTTGTTCGGGTACCCGGCCAGGGTCTTCGAAGCCGTCGGGGTGGACGAGCCGGCGGCGGCGGAGGCGGCGGTCGCCCCGATGAGGGGGAGGGCGAGGACGGCGGCGCCGGTGCAGGCGACGACGAGCGCGCGGGTGATGCGGTTGCGGCGGGGGCGGTGGTGCTGAACGGCAGCAGGCATGGCGAAGTTCCTCTCCGTCGCCTGCGAGGTGAGCTGTCGGGTTCGGGCCCGGGGAGTGCCCGGCCGCACCGTCCGAAGACGATGCGACTTCACCCCTAGCCGTTCCGGAACGACGTCCGTGATGACGTCGGTCGCCCGGTCCGGCGACTTACCTGGTTCCCCCGCTCCTGCCGTGCGAATGGACTCGTCGATGGGTCACGACGGGCGGCGGCAGGATTCGGCGTCCGCCCGGCGAGCGGGAACGTATGCGAGAGCACATCTCGGGAACAAGTAGTCGATTCGCACAAACACTGATTGACCTCATGATGTGGCGTTTGTGACGCTTGATCCTTTGCGGTCGCCAACCCTCAACTGGCTTACAGGGAAGGGAAGGAAGGGTCGCCTCACCTGCCCTTGGGTGTCCCAGGTCACGTGACCTACTTCACGAAATCGCAATAATCGCAAAACGGACAAGAGGGATTCGTTGAATCCGTCTTTTTCCCGGTTCGATGGGAAAGCTTCCGGCCCGCATTCGCGCGAATCGCCCCTTCTGGGCGACGGGGCGATCGGTCGGGTCCGCCGTGGTCCCCCTCGCTCGATCGGGTGCCTCGGGGAAGGTGATTGACGCGTTCGGGTGTCGGGAGTGATCGTGAACGGCGAGGGGGCGGGTCGCGTCGCCGAGTGCTCGCGTGACGCTCGTCACGTCGAGAGGGGGTGGAGGGGGTGCGACCGGGAAGGTGATGCCGGCCGGGAGAGGGGAGGCCGTTTCCGGGCAGTAGTCAGTCGGGAGGCTCGCCGCCGTACGGGCCGCCCTTGGACGGACCGCCCTCGGGCGGTCTCCGGTCGCGTCCCTCGGTCCGGACCCGGTGTCGGCCGTGCGGGACACGGCCTGCGTCACGGTTCGGGACAACTGCCCGCACTTGCTGTTAAGTCAGTGGATGTCGGGTCGTATCGTCCGATCAAAAACATAACGGTCGTGATCCGATAGCGCCCGGGGTGTAACCGTGGGCGCTATCGGTGATCGAAACCTGACCGGATACGCTGACTTGAGTGATGGCAGCGACCTATCGACAAACCGCGTAATCGCCAGTAGACACCAGCAGACAGGAGACCCCTCGTGACCGTCGTCGGGCCGTTCGGGCTGAGCGTGCGGGACCAGGCTCTGGAAGCCGATGTCCAGGCCGGATTGACGGCTGTCGAGGAAGGCTTGCTAGAAGCCACCAAGAGCGAGGTCCCGTTCATCACGGAGGCCGCACAGCATCTCGTGCGGGCCGGCGGGAAGCGGTTCCGCCCGCTGCTGGTGATGCTCGCCGCGCAGTTCGGCGACCCGTACGCGCCCGGTGTCGTGCCGTCGGCCGTCGTCGTCGAGCTCACCCATCTGGCCACGCTCTACCACGACGACGTCATGGACGAGGCCTCCGTGCGACGCGGCGTCGCCAGCGCCAACACCCGCTGGGGCAATTCGCTCGCCGTGCTCACCGGCGACTTCCTCTTCGCCCGCGCCTCCCAGATCCTCGCCGATCTCGGTCCCGAGGCGGTCCGGGTCCAGGCCCTCGCGTTCGAGCGGCTGGTGACCGGCCAGATCCTGGAGACGGCGGGACCGTCGGACGGCCGTGACCCGGTCGAGCACTACCTGGACGTGCTCGGCGGCAAGACCGGCTCGCTGGTCGCCGTCTCCTGCCGCTTCGGCGCGATGCTGTCCGGCGCCGACGAGACGGTCGTCGACGTCCTCACCCAGTACGGCGAACGGCTCGGTGTCGCCTTCCAGCTCGCCGACGACGTCCTGGACATCGCCTCCGACTCGCAGGAGTCCGGGAAGACCCCCGGGACCGACCTCCGCGAGGGCGTGCCCACGCTTCCGGTGCTGCGGCTGCGGGAACGCGCGGCCCGGTTGGGGCTGCCCGAGGACATCGCCCTGTGCGAACTGCTGGACTCCGACCTCACGGACGACGCACGGCACGCGGAGGCGCTGGCGGCCCTCCGCGCCCATCCCGCGCTGGAGCTGGCCCGCCGCGACGCGGTCCGGTACGCGGAGGAGGCGCGGGCCGCGCTGGCCCCGCTGCCGGAGTGCGACCCGAAGGCCGCGCTGGTGGAGCTGTGCGACGCGGTGGTGCACCGCGCCGGGTAGCTCCGCCGAGCCGGGCGCGGGCCGGTCTGCCACCGCGCGGTGGACCGCACCGACGGCGGTGCCGTCACCGCAGCCGTCCTGACCAGGACGGCCGACGGCACCGGCAACCTCTCCGGGAGGCGCCTTCGTCGCCCGACCCCTACGGGTCGGGGAAGGCGCCTCCACCCTTGTGTCATACCGCAGGTGTACGCGGAGTTGGCTCCATGGTCTGACGCTTACCCGCCCCCGATTTGGTGAGATGGAAACCACGGAAATCACCACCGCTCACCGATTCGGGTGAGAATGGCGGCTCGGGGTGGGACACCTGCGAGGACGGCCGCCGCCGACGACGGAGGTAAGGCACACATGGCACCGTACGAATCCGACGACACCACGGGCGCCGCGCAGGCCGACGACGAGCTGCGCGACGAATTGCGCGCCGAGCGGCGCCGCAAGGCCGCACGGTACGTCGTCCCGGTCGCGGTGGTGGGAGTCGCCGCGGCCACCATCGGCCTGGTTCCGGCGCTCGCCGACTCGGGTGACCCCGACCTGCCGAAGATCACCGCGCAGGAACTCATCGACAAGATCGCCAAGTCGGACGTGCAGCAGCTGTCCGGCACCGTGAAGATCAGCACCGACCTCGGCCTGCCCGACCTCGGCGGGCTGGAGAGCGGCCTGCTCTCGGGGGCGACCCAGGGCAGCGGCAGCGGCGACGGTTCGTCCGCCGACCCGACCGGCAAGCTCACCGAGCTGGCCTCCGGCACGCACACCCTGCGGGTGGCCGCCGACGGTCCCGGGAAGCAGAAGGTCTCGGTGCTGGAGAGCGGCGCCGAGTACAGCCTCATCCACAACGGCACCGACGTGTGGGGCTACGACAGCAAGTCCGACGAGGTCTACCACTCCACCGCCCCCGACTCCGGCAAGGCCGGGCAGCACGAAGCTCCGGCCACCCCCAAGGACTTCGCCGACCAGTTCCTCAAGTCGGTGGACGACACCACCTCGGTGACGGTCGACGGCACCGCCCAGGTCGCCGGCCGCGACGCCTACCGGCTCGTCATCAAGCCCAGGCAGTCCGGCACGACGGTCGGCGCGATCAGCATCGCGGTGGACGCCAAGACCGGCACCCCGCTGAAGTTCACGCTCACCCCGTCGAGCGGCGGCGCGGCCGTGGTCGACGCCGGCTACACCCAGGTCAGCTTCGCCAAGCCGGCCGCGTCCACCTTCGACTTCACCCCGCCCAAGGGGGCCAAGGTCACCGAGGGCGACAAGGCAGGCAGGACCGAGAAGGGCAGCGGGACGCAGCACCGCGGCAAGGGCCCCGCGGCTCCCGGTCACGGCTCCGCCAAGGACCTCGGCAAGTCCGGCTTCGACGTCCTCGGCAAGGGCTGGAACTCCATAGCCGTCCTCGACACCGGCAGCAAGGGCGGTCTGCCCACCGACTCCGCCTCCGGTGGCGGCGACCTGAGCGGCTTCCTCGGCTCGCTCGGCGACCCCGTCTCCGGCACGTTCGGCAAGGGCACCGTCTTCTCCACCCGGCTGATCAACGCCCTGATCACGGACGACGGCAAGGTGTACGTCGGCGCCGTGGACAAGGCGGCGCTGGTGAAGGCGGCGAACGCGGGGTAGTCCGGGCGCGGGCGCGGCTGCGGTCGGTACCCTGTGCCGCACGACGAATCGAGGGAGCCGATGGACCGATCGTCCGCCGCGGAACGGCAGCCGGAGGACCCGGAGCACGCCGGGGCCTCGCGGGCCGCCGGAGCCTCGGGGGCCGCCGGAGCCTCGGGGGCCGCTGCGGCCTCTCAAGCCCCCGTGGACGCCGGGTTCCCGGAGGCCGGCGCCTCGGTGGGAGCGGGTGTCATCGACACCCGGGGCCTCACCAAGCGCTACCGCGGCGGACAGCTCGCCGTCGACGGGCTCGACCTGTCGGTTCCGGCGGGCAGCGTCTTCGGCTTCCTCGGCCCGAACGGCTCCGGCAAGACCACCACCATCCGCATGCTGATGGGCCTGATCGAGCCGACCTCGGGCACCGCCCGCGTCCTCGGCCACCCGATGCCGCGCGCCTCCCGCGTCGTCCTGCCCCAGGTCGGCGCCCTCATCGAGGGCCCGGCGCTGTACGGCTTCCTCTCCGGCCGGGACAACCTGCTGCGGTACGACGCCGCCGACCCGACGGCCGACCCCCGCACCCGGCGCGCACGGGTCGGGGCCGCGCTGGACCGGGTGGGCCTCGCGGCCGCCGCGGCGAAGAAGGCGAAGGCCTACTCCCTCGGCATGAAGCAGCGTCTGGGTCTCGCCGCCGCGCTGCTCCAGCCCCGCAGGCTGCTGGTCCTGGACGAGCCGACCAACGGCCTCGACCCCCAGGGCATGCGGGAGATCCGCACCCTGGTGCGGGAACTGGCGGGGGAGGGCACGACCGTGTTCCTCTCCTCCCACCTCCTCGACGAGATCGAGCAGGTCTGCACCCACGCGGCTGTGATGGCCCAGGGCCGGCTGATCGCCCAGGGCGCGGTGGCCGACCTGGTGGCCGGGGCCCGTGGCCGGCTCGTGGTGCTCACTCCCGACCCCGGGGAGGCGGCCCGAGTGCTCAAGGAACAGGGCGTCGCGGACGTCGCCGCCGCCGAGGACCGGGTGACCGGTGAGCCCCCCGAGCGCGACCTCGCCGAGGTCAACGCGGCGCTCGTCACGGCGGGCGTCCGGGTCCGCGGCTTCACCGTGGAACGGGCCTCGCTGGAGGACGCCTTCGTGGCACTGACCGGGGAGGGCTTCGATGTCGCGGGCTGACCTGGCCGTCGTGGACACGGCAGCCGTACGGCCGAGTCCCCTGTGGAGCCTCGGGCTGCTGCGCAGCGAACTCGGCACCACCCTGCGGCGCTGGCGCACCCTCGCCCTGCTGGGCGTACTGGCGGCGGTGCCGGTCCTCGTCGGTGTGTCGGTCCGGATCGAGACGCGGGGCGGCGGGCAGGTCGGCCGCGGCGGCGAGGGCGGACCGGCCTTCATCGCCCAGGTCACCAACAACGGACTGTTCCTGGTGTTCACGGCACTGGCCGCGACCCTCCCGTTCTTTCTGCCGATGGCCGTCGGGGTGGTGGCCGGGGACGCGATCGCGGGCGAGGCCGACGCGGGCACCCTGCGCTACCTGCTGGTCGCCCCGGCGGGCCGCACCCGCCTGCTGCTCACCAAGTACGCGACGGTGATGGCGTTCTGCCTGATTGCCACCCTGGTGGTGGCCGCCTCCGCACTCGCCGTCGGCGCGCTCCTCTTCCCGCTCGGCGACCTGACGACGATCTCCGGCACCCGGATCTCCTTCGCCGACGGCCTCGGCCGGGCCCTGCTGATCGCCCTGGTGGTCGCCGCGTCCCTGGCCGGTGTCGCCGCCCTCGGCCTGTTCGTGTCCACCCTGACCAACAGCGGCATCGCGGCGATGGCGACGACCGTGGGCCTGCTCATCACCGTCCAGATCCTCGACCAGATCCCCCAGCTGCACGCGTTCCAGCCGTACTTCTTCTCCCACTACTGGCTGTCCTTCGCCGACCTGATACGCGACCCCGTGTACTGGGACGACCTGGTCAAGAACCTGGAGCTGCAGGCCCTGTACACGGCGGTGTTCGGATCGGCGGCCTGGGCACGGTTCACGACCAGGGACATCACCGCCTAGCGGGATCCGTGCGGTCCGGGCCCGCTCGCTCCCCGCCGGGCGCGCCTTCCTGGTGCGAGGCTGTGACGTCGCGGTGACGTGGGAGCCGTGCCGAGCGGCGAGACTGGACCTTACGCACGAGTACGACCGGAGCGCGACCCGATGGTGACGCCGGAGGAAATGAGGGCCGATGTCCCGACTCAGCCGTGAGGAGAAGCGGGAAGTCCAGCAGGAGGGGCGCCTGGCACCGGTCGACGTCCGGGTGGCGGGCGCGGCCGCGTCCGTGGACGGCGTGCCGCTGTTCCCGGCTCCCGGTGAGGAACCCCAGCAGGCGGTCCTCAACCATCTCCAGCGCCTCGCCCGCGTCACCGGCCGCCCGGTCCTCGCCACCGTCCACGACACCCGCATCGGCTACGTGGTCCCCCTTCAGGTGGACGTGGACGGCTCCAGCAGCTTCACCGGCGACCCGGTGAGGCTGGCCGCACCCGCCGCCGAGCCGAGGGAACAGGCCGCGGCTCGGGAACCCGTCCCGGTGGTCCCCGCGCAGGTGGGGCCGCGGCCGCCCGCCGTTCCGCCGGCACCGCCCGCACGACCGGCCGCGACTGTGCCGCTGCCGCCCGCACCGGGCACCGTCCAGCCGCCCACCGGTGTCTTCGGGCCGCCGCCCGTGATGACCTCTGTCCCCGCCCCCGAGACGGCCCCCGTCCCCGCCCCCGAAGAGCCGTCGGCCGAGCGGGACCCGGATCTCGCCCCCCGGTCCACGCCCACCCCCGCCCGCGGCTTCGACGCGGTCGCCGAGGAGGTGCTGGGGGACGAGCCCGTGACGCTGACGGCGGAGGGGGCCGCGCTGCTCTCCGAGCCGGTGGCCCGGATCAACGAGGCGGTCCGCACGGGCCGTATCGAAGCGGCGGCCGAACTCGCGGAGCGCACCGCCGCCGAGGCCGCCGCGGTCCTCGGGGACGGTCACACCGAAGTGCTGCACCTGGGCGAGCTGACCGCGTACATCTCCTACCTGGCGGGCGACCCGGTGCGGGCCTTCCACCTCTCCCTGGACCTGGCCAGGCAGCGCCGGCAGGCCCGGGACGGCGAGGCGGCGTACGGGAACGTGCGCAGCGCGGCCACCGCCTGGCGCGCGGTACGCGACCCCGAGCACGGGCTGCGCCTGGGCCACGAGCTGATCGACCTGTGGACGCGGCTCACCGTCGAGGAGGGCCCGGCGGCCGACGACGTCGAGGAGCTGGAGTCGGCCCGCGCCCGGATGACCCGCCTGACGGAACGCGCCCGCCGCGCCGCCGGGAAGGCCTGAGCGCCGCCGGCACGGTCACTGCACGCAGAACTCGTTGCCCTCCGGATCGGCCATCACGGTCCACGCTCCGGAGGGCTCCGAGACATGCCGCACCACGGTGGCGCCCAGCGCCTCCAGGCGGGCCACCTCGTCCGCCCGCCTCCCCTCGCCGGCGTGCAGGTCGATGTGGAGCCGGTTCTTGCCGGACTTGGCCTCCGGCACCCGCTGGAACAGCAGCCGACGGCCCAGTCCGGTGCCGCGCTCCTCGTCGTACGGATCGTCCGGGTGCCGCACGGCGATCAGGTCACGGAAGGCGGCACGGCCGTGGTACTCCAGGGCGGCGGCGCCGGGCAGCGCGCCCACTTCCAGCAGATGTTCGACGAGCGCGCTGTTGTCCTCGGCCACGTAGTGCAGCGCGGCCGCCCAGAAGTCGGCCTGCCCGTGCGGGTCGCGGGCGTCGACGACGAGCTTCCAGTGCAGGGGTGCGGGCGTCTGCGTCATGGGCCCACTTATAGCCGACGGCCGTGACCATCACACCTGACTTGCGGGAGTCTCCGCCACCGGGGTCACCGGCCGTGGTACAGGCGCCGCGGCGAGCGCCTGGGCGGCCCGGCGGGCGGTGCGCAGGGCGTCCCAGGTGAGCAGGGCGAGGGCGAGCCAGACCAGGGCGAAGCCGGCCCAGCGCTCGGCGGGCATGGCCTCGTGGAAGTAGAGGATGCCGCAGAGGAACTGGAAGACCGGGGCCAGGTACTGGAGCAGGCCGAGCGTGGAGAGCGGGACGCGGATCGCGGCGGCGCCGAAGCAGACCAGCGGGACGGCGGTGACGATGCCGGTGGAGGCCAGCAGGGCCGCGTGCCCGGCGCCGTGGCCGGTGAAGCTGGACTCGCCGTGGCCGGACAGCCACAGCAGATAGCCGAGCGCGGGCAGGAACTGGATCGCGGTCTCCGCCGCGAGTGACTCGATGCCGCCGAGGTTGACCTTCTTCTTGACGAGCCCGTAGGTGGCGAAGGAGAAGGCGAGGACGAGGGAGATCCACGGCGGCTGCCCGTAGCCGACGGTGAGCACGGCGACGGCGGCGAAGCCGACGCCCACCGCCGCCCACTGCGCGGGCCGCAGCCGTTCCTTCAGCAGGAGGACGCCCATGGCGATGGTGACTAGGGGGTTGATGAAGTAGCCGAGGGAGGCCTCGACCACGTGCCCCGCGTTCACGGACCAGATGTAGACGCCCCAGTTGACGGTGATCACGGCGGCGGCCACCGCCACCAGGGCCAGCCGGCGCGGCTGCCGCAACAGCTCACCGGCCCAGGCCCAGCGTCGTACGAAGACGAGTGCGAGGGCGACGAAGGCGAGGGACCACACCATCCGGTGGGCCAGGATCTCCACCGAACCGGCGGGCTTCAGCAGCGGCCAGAACAGCGGGACCAGCCCCCACATGCCGTAGGCCGCGAAGCCGTTCACCAGTCCTGTCCGCCGCTCACCCTTGGATATGTCGGCCACCGGCCCTCCTCACGCCCTTCGGCACACCGCCGGGACGAAGGTAGCGCCGAGCACCCCGGTCTGTCATGGCCGTTTCGGTATACGGTCATGACAGACCGGGGTGCGGTCTCCCGGGAGGGGCGGCCTACTTGAGCGCTGCGGTGATCGCCTCCGAGATCGGGGAGGTCGGGCGGCCGATCAGACGGGCCAGGTCGCCGGAGTCGACGACCAGCTCGCCCTTGGCGATCGCCGCGTCCACGCCGACCATGATCGCGGCGAACGGCTCCGGCAGGCCGGCGCCGGTCAGGATGGACTGGAGCACCTCACCGGGCACGGAGTTGTAGGCGATCTCCCTGCCGGTCTGCGCGCTCAGCTCGGCCGCGTACTCGGCGAAGCTCCAGGCGACGTCGCCGCCGAGCTCGTACGTCCGGTTCTCGTGGCCCTCGCCGGTCAGCACGGCGACGGCGGCGGCCGCGTAGTCGGCGCGCGAGGCGGAGGAGACGCGGCCCTCGCCGGCCGCCGCGACCACGGCGTCGTGCTCCAGGACCGGGGCGAGGTTCTCGGTGTAGTTCTCGTGGTACCAGCCGTTGCGCAGCAGGGTGTAGGGCAGACCCGAGCCGAGCAGGATCTCCTCGGTGGCGCGGTGGTCGTCCATCAGCGAGGCCGTCAGGCTGCCCGGACCGCTGGTGTACGCCAGCAGGGCCACACCGGCCGCCTTGGCGGCGTCGATGACGACCTTGTGCTGGGCGGGGCGGCCCTTGTCGAACTCGTTGCCGGAGATCAGCAGCACCTTGTCGCCGGCGGCGAAGAGACCGTCGAAGGTCTCGGGGGCGTTGTAGTCCGCGACGGCGATCTTCACGCCCCGGGCGGCGAAGTCGGCGCCCTTCGCCTCGTCGCGCACGACGGCGGTGATCTGCTCGGCCGGGACCTTCTCCAGCAGCTGCGTCACGACGTGACGGCCGAGGTGTCCGGTGGCTCCGGTGACAACGATGCTCATGGTGTGCGATCTCCTTGTGGGGTGCGGTTGTCACTAACCCTACGAGGTGCGCTAACCAGAAGAAAGTACCCACTTTGAAGTAAGGTACTTGCATGACGGTAAGTAGCCCGGAAGCCGGCGTCCCCGCCGCGAAGTACGTCGACGGCACGCAGATGTGCCCGCACCGCCGGGTCCTGGAGCATGTCACCAGCCGCTGGGGCGTCCTGGTCCTGATCGAGCTCCTGGACCGCCCCTACCGCTTCAGCGAACTGCGCCGGGCGATCGGCCGGGTCAGCGAGAAGATGCTCACCCAGACCCTGCAGACCCTGGAACGCGACGGCCTCGTCCACCGGGACGCCAAGCCGGTGATCCCGCCCCGCGTCGACTACTCCCTCACCGACCTCGGCCGCGAGGCGGCCGAACAGGTGCGGGACCTGGCGCTGTGGACCGAGCGGCGGATGGCGGACGTGGAGCGCGCCCGCGCCGCGTACGACGAGGCCAAGCGCACCTGAGCCGCCGAGGGCCCCTGAGAGCCCCTCAGGCTCCCGCAGTGCGGACACGGGCGGGGCCCGGACGCGCCGTCCGGGCCCCGCACGCTCGCGACCTGCGACCTCCCGGGCTCAGCCCACGACCGTCCAGGTGTCCCCGCCGGCGAGCAGTGCCGCCAGGTCACCCTTGCCGTGCTGATCGACCGCGGTGTCGAGCTGCTCGGACATCTGCACGTCGTAGACGGGCCGTTCGACCGAGCGGAAGACGCCGAGGGGCGTGTGGTGCAGGGTGTCGGGGTCGGCCAGTCGCGACAGCGCGAAGGCCGTGGTCGGGGAGGAGGAGTGGGCGTCGTGGACGAGGATCTCGGACTCGTTGTCCGCGGTCACGTCGACCACCGACAGGTCGCCGGTGCGCCGGTCGCGTACGACACCGCGCGCGCCGTCCGTGCCGAAGCGGATGGGCTTGCCGTGCTCCAGCCGGATCACCGCCTCCTCGGCGGACTGCTTGTCCTTGAGGGTGTCGAAGGCGCCGTCGTTGAAGATGTTGCAGTTCTGGTAGATCTCGATCAGGGCCGTGCCCGGGTGGGCGGCGGCCGCGCGCAGGACCTCGGTGAGGTGCTTGCGGTCGGAGTCGATGGTGCGGGCGACGAAGGACGCCTCCGCGCCGAGCGCCAGCGACACCGGGTTGAACGGGGCGTCCAGCGACCCCATCGGCGTCGACTTGGTGATCTTCCCGACCTCGGACGTCGGTGAGTACTGCCCCTTCGTCAACCCGTAGATGCGGTTGTTGAAGAGGAGGATCTTCAGGTTGACGTTGCGGCGCAGGGCGTGGATGAGGTGGTTGCCGCCGATGGACAGCGCGTCACCGTCACCGGTCACCACCCACACGGACAGGTCGCGCCGGCTGGTGGCCAGCCCGGTCGCGATCGCGGGGGCGCGGCCGTGGATGGAGTGCATGCCGTAGGTGTTCATGTAGTACGGGAACCGGGACGAACAGCCGATCCCGGAGACGAAGACGATGTTCTCCTTCGCCAGCCCCAGCTCCGGCATGAACCCCTGCACCGCCGCCAGGATCGCGTAGTCGCCGCAGCCCGGGCACCAGCGCACCTCCTGGTCGGACTTGAAGTCCTTCATCGACTGCCTGGCCGCGGCCTTGGGGACGAGCTGCAGCAGTCCGTCGCCGGCGTCGGACACGGCGTCGGTCATGGCGTCAGTCATGGATGGCCTCCTTGAGCGCCGTGGCGAGCTGCTCGGCCTTGAACGGCATGCCGTTGACCTGGTTGTACGAATGCGCGTCCACCAGGTACTTCGCCCGGATGAGGGTGGCGAGCTGACCGAGGTTCATCTCGGGGATCACCACCTTGTCGTACCCCTTCAGCACGGCACCGAGATTCCTCGGGAACGGGTTGAGGTGCCGAAGATGCGCCTGCGCGATCGGCTCACCGGCCGCGCGCAGCCGCCGTACCGCCGCCGTGATCGGCCCGTACGTCGACCCCCAGCCCAGCACCAGGGTCCTGGCGCCGTCCGGGTCGTCGACCTCGATGTCGGGGACGTCGATCCCGTCGATCTTGGCCTGCCGGGTGCGGACCATGAAGTCGTGGTTGGCGGGGTCGTAGGAGATGTTGCCCGTGCCGTCCTGCTTCTCGATGCCGCCGATGCGGTGTTCGAGGCCGGGCGTGCCGGGGACCGCCCACGGGCGGGCGAGGGTCTGCGGGTCGCGTTTGTACGGCCAGAAGACCTCGGTGCCGTCCTCCAGGGTGTGGTTGGGTCCGCTCGCGAACCGCACCCGCAGATCGGGCAGCTCCTCCAGCTCCGGGATCCGCCAGGGCTCGCTGCCGTTGGCCAGGTAGCCGTCGGACAGCAGCATCACCGGGGTCCGGTAGGTCAGCGCGATCCGGGCCGCCTCCAGCGCCGCGTCGAAACAGTCGGCCGGCGTCCGCGGGGCGATGACCGGGACCGGCGCCTCGCCGTTACGGCCGTACATCGCCTGGAGCAGGTCGGCCTGCTCGGTCTTGGTCGGCAGCCCGGTGGACGGCCCGCCCCGCTGGATGTCGACGACCAGCAGCGGCAGCTCCAGCGAGACCGCGAGCCCGACCGTCTCCGACTTCAGCGCCACGCCCGGACCGGAGGTCGTCGTCACCGCCAGCGAGCCGCCGAAGGCGGCCCCCAGGGCCGCGCCGATGCCGGCGATCTCGTCCTCCGCCTGGAAGGTGCGCACACCGAAGTTCTTGTGCTTGCTGAGCTCGTGCAGGATGTCGGAGGCCGGGGTGATCGGGTACGACCCGAGGAACAGTGGCAGGTCCGCCTGCCGGCTCGCGGTGACCAGGCCGTACGCCAGGGCCAGGTTCCCGGAGATGTTGCGGTAGGTGCCCACCGGGAACGCGGTGGTCGCGGGGGCGATCTCGTACGAGACCGCGAAGTCCTCGGTCGTCTCACCGAAGTTCCAGCCGGCGCGGAAGGCCGCCAGGTTGGCGTTCATGACCTCCGGCTTGCGGGCGAACTTCTGCTTCAGGAATCTCTCCGTGCCCTCGGTCGGCCGGTGGTACATCCACGACAACAGGCCGAGCGCGAACATGTTCTTGCTGCGTTCGGCCTCCTTGCGGCTGAGGTCGAACTCCTTCAGCGCCTCCACGGTCAGCGTGGTCAGCGGCACCGGATGAAGGCTGTAGCCGTCGAGCGACCCGTCCTCCAGCGGCGAGGTGGCGTAGCCGACCTTCTGCATCGCCCGTTTGGTGAACTCGTCCGTGTTGACGATGATCTCCGCGCCGCGCGGCAGATCCCCGATGTTCGCCTTCAACGCGGCCGGGTTCATGGCGACCAGCACGTTCGGCGCATCACCCGGAGTGAGGATGTCGTGGTCGGCGAAGTGCAGCTGAAACGACGAAACCCCCGGCAGAGTGCCTGCGGGGGCCCGGATCTCGGCCGGAAAATTAGGCAGGGTCGACAGATCGTTGCCGAAGGACGCGGTCTCCGACGTGAACCGGTCACCGGTGAGCTGCATGCCGTCACCCGAGTCCCCCGCGAACCGGATGATCACCCGGTCCAGACGCCGGACGGCCTTCACACCGTCCGGCTTGCGCTGCTCTCCTACGACGGTTCCGTCGGCCTGTTCCGTTGTCCTGCTGACCTGGCTGGTCACTGAACTGGACCTCCTTCGAGGCGGCTGCCCGGGCGTGGTCGTCCCACGAACCATCCCGTAATCAACCCTACGTCGGTTAGGGTCGCCTTCCCGAGCCAGCTCGCATGCTGGACGGACCGATGAGACGACCTGTCGCCCTGACTTGTCACGATTTTCCCTCCCCCTGGCCGCCTTCCTGTGCCGACACGGTGCCCGTCGGCCCCTCAGGAGTTCAGATACGTCAGAACGGCCAGAACGCGCCGGTGGTCACCGTCGCTCTGGGAGAGTCCGAGTTTGAGGAAGATGTTGCTGACGTGCTTCTCGACGGCTCCGTCGCTCACGACCAGCTGCCGCGCGATCGCCGAGTTCGTCCGCCCCTCGGCCATCAGGCCCAGCACCTCACGCTCTCGCGGGGTGAGGCCCGCCAGCACGTCCTGCTTCCTGCTCCGCCCGAGCAGCTGTGCGACGACCTCCGGATCGAGCGCCGTACCGCCCTCCGCGACCCGCACCACGGCGTCCACGAACTCCCGCACGTCGGCGACCCGGTCCTTCAGCAGATAGCCCACACCTCGGCTGGAACCGGCCAGCAGTTCGGTGGCGTACCGCTCCTCCACGTACTGCGACAGCACCAGTACCCCGAGTCCCGGATGCGCCTTCCGCAGCCGTACGGCGGCCCGCACCCCCTCGTCGGTGTGCGTCGGCGGCATCCGCACATCCGCGACCACGACGTCCGGCAGCGCGTCCTGCGCATCCAGCTCGGCGATGGTCTTGACCAGCGCCTCCGCATCCCCGACGCCCGCGACGACGTCATGCCCCCGGTCGGTCAACAGCCGGGTCAGCCCCTCCCGGAGCAGCACGGAATCCTCGGCGATGACCACCCGCACCCTGTCCTCCACGGTCTCCCGGCCCCCCACACCCCGTCCGGCGTACATGCCTGCCCTGTCCGAAAGTCCAGCATTCCAGCATTCGGATCAGAGTGTGGGCGGGTAAGGAGAGGCGAACCAAAACAGGCCGCTCGGCCGCACCTCTCGAAAACAGCCCGCCCTGCCGTACCTCCCCGGCGTCCGGAGACACCCTCCAGCCCGTCCGGCAGACGCTTTCAGCCCGTCCGGCGTTTGAGGACGAGGCCGGCAGGCCGATTGCGGGGGTCCGGGGGCGGCAGCCCCCGAACCGGGCGGTCGAAGGGGGCCCACCCCCTGGAAGGACGGGACGGGTAGGGGCGGTGGGGGCGAGACCCCCTCAGCCACGCCAGGGCAGCTCCGCCGTCACCCGCGTCGGCCCCCCCACCGGCGAGTCCACCACCAGAATCCCGTCGACCGCGTCCAGCCGCTCCGCCAGCCCCGCCAGCCCCGACCCCCGCGCCGTGTCCGCACCCCCCACCCCGTCGTCCACGACCTGCAGCATCAACCGGTCCGCACTCCGCCACACGTCCACCGCCGCCGCACTCGCCCGCGCATGCTTGCTGATGTTCTGCAGCAACTCGGACACCGTGAAGTACGCCATCCCCTCGATCGCCGCCGCCGGCCGCTCCGCCAGGTCGACCTCCACCCGCACCGGCACCGTGCACCGCGAGGCCACCGCGGACAGCGCCGCGTCCAGCCCCCGGTCGGTCAGCACCGCCGGATGGATCCCACGGGCCAGGTCCCGCAACTCCTGCAGCGCCGTCTTCACCTCGCCGTGCGCCTCGTCCACCATCCGCGCCGCGGCCTGCGGATCCTCCAGCAGCTTCTCCTTCGCCAGCCCCAGATCCATGGCCAGCGCAACCAGCCGCGCCTGCGCCCCGTCGTGCAGATCCCGCTCGATCCGCCGCAGATCCGCGGCGGCGGTGTCCACCACGACCCCCCGGTCCGACTCCAGCTCCACCACCCGCGACGCCAGCTTCGACGGCCCCAGCAGCCCGAGCAGCATCAGCCGGTCCACCAGCGTCAGCGCCCGGACGATCCACGGCGTGGCCAGGGTGAACAGCAGTCCCACCAACGCGGTCACGGTGATCTCGAACGGGTTGTCGAGGTAGACGCTGTGGTGCGCGTCGCCGTACAACTGCAGCCCGCCCTGCCCGGCCCACATCGGGAACACCCAGAACCACAGCGGATACGTCAGCAGGGCCCAGCCGTACGCCCAGCAGCTGAGGGCGACGACGAAGGACAACACCGACCAGGGAAACTGCAGGACCGCGTAGAGCAGATGACGCCAGGACGTGCCGCTCTTCAGCACCGCGCCCATCCAGGCGAAGAGCCCCGGCTTGCGCATCCGCAAGGGCTCCGGGTCGGCCACCTCCAGCTTCAGCAGCGCACGCGCGCGTGCCCGCTCCAGCGACCCGAAGCCTCGGCAGCCGGCGAGGGCCACCGCCAGCAGCGGGATCCCGATGAAGGTCACCACCAGACCGATGCCGAGGGACAGCATCGTCACGGTCCACACGAACAGCGTGACGCCGACCGGAAAGCCCAGCAGGACGTAGCAGAACTCTCGCCGGCTGCGTGCCTCGAACGGCGCCCGCAACACCGCCGGCACCCGATGCCGACGCTCGCCGTACGGCTCGTAGCCGTATCCGTGGTCCTGCCCGTAACCGGACCCGTACCCGTGCCCGTACTCCGTGGCCATCGGCGCCGTCCCCTCCTGTCCCGTCCAGCCCCGCCTCACCGGCTGTCCTGCCGTACCTCAACCCTGCTGCAGCGCAGGTCCGCGGACCATGGAGTCCGTCGGCGTCTCGGACGGGGGGTTTTCCCCACCCCTCGCTACCGGCCGGTCCCCCCCCGACAGCCCCGAGACCCGCCCGGTCCAGCGCTTTCCGGCTACGTCCGGTCGCGCCAGGGCAGCTCCGCGGTGACCGTCGTGGGACCCCCGGCCGGGGAGTCCACGACGAACAGGCCGTCGACCGCGCCCAGCCGGTCCGCGAGCCCCCGCATCCCGGAGCCGCCGTCCAGACTCGCCCCGCCGCGCCCGTCGTCCCGCACCTGGATCAGCAGCCGGTCGTCGGCCCGCCACACGTCCACCGACGCGGTACGCGCCCCGCTGTGCTTGCTGATGTTCTGCAGCAGCTCGGAGACGGTGAAATAGGCGATGCCCTCGATCGCGGGCGCCGGTCTGGACGACAGGTCGGCGGTCACCTGGACCGGCACCGTGCAGCGCGAGGCCACCGACGACAGCGCCGCGTCCAGCCCCCGGTCGGTCAGCACCGCCGGATGGATGCCCCGGGCGAGATCCCTGAGCTCCTGGAGCGCCAGCTTCACCTCACCGTGCGCCTCCTCGACCATCGCCGCGGCCGCATCGGGATCCTCCAGCAGCTTCTCCTTCGCCAGGCCCAGGCCCATCGCCAGGTTGACGAGCCGGGCCTGCGCCCCGTCGTGCAGATCCCGCTCGATGCGCCGCAGGTCGGCGGCGGCCGTGTCGACGACCACCCCCCGGTCCGACTCCAGTTCGGCGATACGGCGCTCCAGCTCGTCGGAGGGCGACAGCAGCCCGCGCACCATCGCCCGGTCCACGTTCGCCAGCCCGCGCGCGACGAACGGCAGCACGGGCCACAGCACGAACAGCGACATGAGCGTGGTGCAGAAGGTGAGGACGCCCCACGGCAGCCGGATGAAGTCGTACAGCAGCGTCCGCCAGCCCACCGGGTCCTTCAACGTCATCCACAGTCGCTGGGCGCCCGCACCGCGCCTGACCCTCGGCAGCGGGGTCGGCTCCTCCACGCGCACCCCGAGCAGCGCACGCGCGCGTGCCCGTTCCAGCTTCCCCAGCTGACGGGCGCCCACCAGGGTGGCGGCGAGCAGGGGTATGCCGATCACCGTCAGCGTCAGGACACCGCTCACCCACACCGTCGTGACGACATAGACGAAGCCGAACAGCGACATCGGCAGGTTCAGCAGGAGGTGCGCGATCTCCTTCCACGTGTGGCTGTCGAGGGCGAAGCGCACGGGCGGCAGACGCTCACGGTCCTCCGTGCCGTCCGCGAGGCTGAGGGACAGGGGTGCTGGTGCGGTCATGTGCGCCAGCGTGCCGTGTGCCGTGCCGCGACGCCATGGAGTTGCCGCCCGGCCCTCCCTGGGGAAAACCCCACCACCCGTGTCCCATCGTGTGACGGGCTGCTTACCGTGTCTTTATCAGGGCCTAGACTCCCGTGCGTACAGATCGTCGAATCAAGAGTTGACTGAGGTCACGGCACCGGGCCAGGTCCTGGCCGGGGCGGGCCTGTGGTCTGTCGAGGGAGTGAGGGACGGGCGATGCGGGAGACGGCGGGTGGTGAGCCGACCGTGGCCGTCGCGGCGGGATACTTCGCGTCCTACTCGGTCGTGGGACTGCTGGCGCTGGGCGGCGTGGTGTTCGTCGCCGTCGCCTTCGGCGCCGGACGGCTGCTGCGCCCGGTGGTCCCCACGCCCGAGAAACTCCTCACCTACGAGTGCGGTGTCGACCCCGTCGGCGAGGGCTGGGCCCACACCCAGGTCCGCTACTACGTGTACGCCTTCCTCTACGTCATCTTCGCCGTCGACTCGATCTTCCTGTTCCCCTGGGCGACGGTCTTCGCCGCCCCCGGCTACGGCGCGGCCACGCTCGTGGAGATGTTCGTCTTCCTCGGCTTCCTCGCCGTCGGCCTGTTGTACGCATACAAGAAGGGCGTCCTGACATGGACGTGACGCCGGACGTGACCGGTTCGGAGCCCGTGCTGCTCCCGGAGCCGAAGCGGCTGGGCGCGCTCGCCCGCCTTGCCCCCGAGCCGATGAAGGTCGTCCTCAACTGGGGCCGCCGCTACTCGCTCTGGGTCTTCAACTTCGGCCTCGCCTGCTGCGCGATCGAGTTCATCGCCGCGTCGATGGCCCGCCACGACTTCATCCGCCTCGGCGTGATCCCGTTCGCGCCCGGCCCGCGCCAGGCCGACCTGATGGTGGTCTCCGGCACGGTCACGGACAAGATGGCCCCGGCCGTCAAGCGCCTGTACGAGCAGATGCCCGAACCGAAGTACGTCATCTCCTTCGGCGCCTGCTCGAACTGCGGCGGCCCCTACTGGGACTCCTACTCCGTCACCAAGGGCGTCGACCAGATCATCCCCGTCGACGTCTACGTCCCCGGCTGCCCGCCGCGCCCCGAGGCGCTCCTCCAGGGCATCCTCAAACTCCAGGAGAAGATCGCGGCGGAGTCCCTGGGCGAGCGCTACGGCACCTCCCGACCGTCCGCCGCGGCCCTCCAGAGCGGCCTCGTCCGGCCCCCGGCCCCGGCCTCCGCATCCGCCCCCGCGGGGAACGAGGCCGAAAGGGACGGGCGATGACGGCCCCGGCCGGCTGGCTGCCGGCCCCCGTCGAGGAACTCTTCGGCACCGACGCCACCGCCGACGAGTCCTACGGCGTCCTGACCGTCGACGTCCCTCCCTCCTCCTGGCTCGCCGCCCTGGAGATCGCCCGTACGACGCTCTCCTGCACCTACTTCGACTGGCTGAGCGCGGTCGACGAACCGGGCACCGGCTTCCGTGTCTGCGCACACGTCGTCGCCCTCGCCCCGGTCCGCCGCCTGCTCCTGCGGACGACCGTCCCGCACGCCGCCCCCGAACTCCCCTCCGCCGTCGCTGTCTACGCGGGCGCCCGCTGGCACGAACGCGAGACACACGAGATGTTCGGCGTCCGCTTCACCGGCCACCCCGGCCTCGACCACCTCCTCCTCCCGGAGACCTTCGAAGGCCACCCCCTCCGCAAGGACTTCGTCCTCGCCGCCCGCGTCGCCAAGGCCTGGCCCGGAGCCAAGGAACCAGGCGAGTCCGACCACGGCGGCCCCAAGCGCCGCCAGATGCTTCCCCCCGGCGTCCCCGACCCCAACGAGTGGGGCCCCCTCAAGGGCCAACTCCCGCCCGCACCCACCCGCCCGGCCCGCGCCGCGGCCGGCCGCGCGGCCGGTGACCGCCCGGTCCGCCGCACCCGCACGACCGCGGAGGGCTCGGCCAGCCAGGCGGCCGGAGCGGCGGGGGCGGCCGCGGCAACCGAGCCGTCCGCGACGACCTCGGCGGCCGCTCCCGGCGCGGCAGGGCCGTCGGCCACTCCCCGCCGGGCCCGGAGCGCGAGCGCGGGATCCGCCTCGCAGCGGACACCCTCCGGCGCGGAAGACGTGCTCGCCGGGGAATCGGCCGCGGAGGGCGCCGGTGCCGAGGCGACCACGCCCGCGGCGGGGCCGTCGGCTGCTCCGCGAGGGCCGCGCCGGTCACGCACGGCCTCGGGCGGCTCCGCTTCGCAGCGGGCACCGGAGACGGAAACCCCCGCGGGCCCGGCCACCCCGGCCCGCCCCGCCACCTCCCGCGGCTCGGACGCGCCGTGGCACCACGCCCGTCCGGCCTTCGACGAACCGGAGGCCGCGCAGCCGGGCGGCGGCGGCACGCCGACCGACAAAACGGACCCCGCAGCCGGGACCGAGACCGAGACCGAGACGAAAGCAGAGACCGGCACCAAAGCAGAGACCGGGACCAAAGCGGGGACCGGGACCAAAGCGGGGACCGGGACCTGGAGCAAAGCAGGGACCGGGAGCACGGCCGAGGAGCCGGGGGCGGGAGAGCCGAGCCCCACTGCTTCCGGCGAGTCCGAGCCGGGCCCTGTCGATCCGGAGACGCCCGAGGCCTCCGGCCCCGAACCGTCAACCACGGGGAAGCGGACCGCCGAGGCGCCGCCCCGCCCCGAAGCCCCGGTCCGCGAAGCCCCGGCCCCAGACGCCCCCGCCCCCGACGCCGCCGCCCCCGACGATGCTCCCCAGGACGACTCCCCAGGAGGCCCGCAGTGAACGACGCTCTGGACGTCGCCCTGCGACTCCTCGTCGTGTTCGTCGTCTTCCTCACCTTCCCGCTGATCGTCGGGCAGACCGAGCACAAGGTGATGGCCCACATGCAGGGCCGCCTCGGCCCGATGTACGCCGGTGGTTTCCACGGCTGGGCCCAGCTGATCGCCGACGGCGTGAAGTTCGCGCAGAAGGAGGACGTGGTCCCGGCGGGCGCCGACCGGCGTGTCTTCCAGCTGGCCCCCGCCGTGTCCCTCCTCCCCTATCTGCTCGTGCTGCTCGCCATCCCGATCGGCCCCGGCGAGGGCGCGGTCGGCCAGGTCCTGGACGCGGGTGTGTTCTTCGTGCTGGCCGTGATGGGCGTCGGCGTCCTGGGCTCGCTCATGGCCGGCTGGGCCAGTGCCAACAAGTTCTCCCTCCTCGGCGGCCTGCGCACCGCCGCCCAGCTCCTCGCCTACGAACTCCCGATGCTGCTCGCCGCCGCCTCCGTGGCGATGGCGGCCGGAACCGTCTCTCTGCCGGGCATCGTCGGCGCCTTCCACTGGTGGTGGCTGCCCTGGCAGATCACCGGCGGCCTGGTCTTCTTCACCGCCGGCCTCGCGGAACTCCAACGTCCCCCCTTCGACATGCCGGTCGCCGACTCGGAGATCATCTTCGGCGCGTACACCGAGTACACCGGCCTCCGCTTCGCCCTGTTCCTGCTGGCCGAGTACGCCGGGATCGTCGTCCTGTGCGGGCTGACGACCGTCCTCTTCCTGGGCGGCTGGCACGGCCCGTGGGGTGCCGACGGCCTCGGCTGGCTGTGGACCCTCCTGAAGACGGCGCTCCTCGCCTTCGTCGTGATCTGGCTCCGCGTGACCTATCCCCGGCTGCGCGAGGATCAGTTGCAGAAGTTCTCCTGGACTCTCCTCGTCCCCCTTTCTCTTGCCCAGATCGCCCTCACCGGCATCGTCAAGGTGGTGATCTCCTAGTGGCCCCCATCCCCGGCTCCGGCCTCGCCAAGGGCCTGGCCGTCACCCTGCGCACGATGACCCGGAAGTCGGTCACCGAGCAGTACCCGGACGCCCTTCCCCACCTTCCGCCCCGGACCCGGGGTGTGATCGGCCTGTTCGAGGAGAACTGCACGGTCTGCATGCTCTGCGCCCGTGAGTGCCCCGACTGGTGCATCTACATCGACTCCCACAAGGAGACCGTCCCGCCGGCGGCCCCGGGCGGCCGTGAACGCAGCCGCAACGTCCTGGACCGCTTCGCCATCGACTTCTCCCTGTGCATGTACTGCGGTATCTGCATCGAGGTCTGTCCTTTCGACGCCCTGTTCTGGTCCCCGGAGTTCGAGTACGCCGAGACCGACATCCGTGAGCTCACCCATGAGCGCGACAAGCTCCGTGAGTGGATGTGGACCGTCCCTGCGCCGCCCGCCCTCGACGCCGGCGCGGAGGAACCGAAGGAGATCGCGGCTGCCCGCAAGGCCGCCGAGAAGCTCGCCGCGGCCCAGCCGGAGCCGCCCGCCGACCGCGCCGAGCCGGGGGAGGGGCAGTCGTGACCGCCATGGCTCAAGCGCCGCACGGCTTCCTGTCCCCGACCGGCGTGGAGGTCGCCTTCCTCCTCGTCGGCCTGGCCACCTTCGGCGCCGCGCTGGTCACGGTCACCACCCGCCAGCTGGTGCACGCCGCCCTGTGGCTGGTGGTCGCCCTCGGCGGACTCGCCGTCGAATACCTGCTGCTCACCGCCGAGTTCATCGCCTGGGTGCAGGTCCTCATCTATGTGGGTTCCGTCGTCGTCCTCCTTCTCTTCGGTCTGATGCTCACCAAGGCCCCGATCGGCCGCTCCCCGGACGCCGACTCCGGGAACCGCTGGTTCGCGCTGGCCGTCGCCGTGTCCGCGGCGGCCGCCCTGGTCTGGGTGGTCGTGGACGCCTTCCGCACCACCTGGATCGACCTGGACGGCGCCGCCGCCGGTTCGACGAAGGTCACCGGTGCGAGCCTCTTCCGGAACTGGGTCCTGCCCTTCGAGGCCCTCTCCGTCCTCCTCCTCGCGGCCCTGGTCGGAGCGATCGTCCTGTCCCGGAAGGCGAAGGCGGAGTCGGCCCCGCCCCCTGTGAACGGCCGAGCCGTCACGCAGAGTTCCCCTTCGGTCACGGATTCCGGGATTCACCCGATCGAGGGAGACGCCCGGCAGGAACCCGAGCAGGAAGGCGCCCGCTGATGCACCTCGCCTATCCCGCCGTTCTCTCCGCCCTGCTCTTCTGCACCGGTCTGTACGGCGTCCTCGCCCGCCGCAACGCGATCCTGGTGCTGATGTCGGTCGAGCTGATGCTCAACGCGGTGAACCTGAACCTCGTCGCCTTCGACGTCTGGCTGAGCAAGGCCGCCCGGGACACCCTGCACTCCGGCCAGGCCCTGACCCTGTTCACCATCGCCATCGCCGCCGCCGAGATCGGCATCGGCCTGGCGATCGTCCTCGCCGTCCACCGCAACCGCGGCACCTCCGACATCGACCGGCTCCGCGACACCGCCGAGGGCCACGAGCACGGCACGCCCACGGACGGCGCGGCCGACGAGAAGGCTGAGGCCACCGCGTGACCACGACCACCCTCGCCGTCCTCGTCCCCCTCCTGCCGTTCCTCGGCGCTGTCGCCGGTCTGCTCCTGGGGCGCACCGCCCCCGGGTTCGTGCGCCCGCTCGCCATCCTGCCGACGCTCGCCGCGCTGGCCCTCGCCTGCGCGGTCGCCGTCGACCAGGGCGGCGGCCGGACCCTGAACGCCCACACCGAGCTCACCCCGACCGGCTCGGTCCCCATCGAACTCGCCCTGTACATCGACGGCTTCGCCGCACTCGTCGCCATCCTGGTCGCCTTCGTCGCCGCCTGCGTGCAGATCTACTCGACCGGCTACCTGCGCGACGACCCGCGCTACCCCTCGTACGCCGCCCTCGTCTCCCTGTTCACCTCCGCGATGCTGCTGGTCGTCTACTCCGGCGACCTGATCGTGCTGCTGGTCGGCTGGGAGGTCATGGGCATCTGCTCCTACTTCCTGGTCGGCCACTACTGGGAGACCCCTGAGGCGCGCGCCGCCTCCATCAAGGCCTTCCTGGTCACCAAGCTCGGCGACGTGCCGTTCCTGATCGGTCTGTTCGCGCTGGCCACCGACGCCGGGTCGTTCCGCGTCACCACCGTCCTCGGCACCGTCGCCGACGGCGGACTGCACCACCCGACCCTGGTCGGCCTGCTGCTCCTGTGCGGTGTGGCCGGCAAGTCCGCGCAGTTCCCGCTGCACACCTGGCTCCCCGACGCCATGGCCGGCCCGACCCCCGTATCCGCGCTGATCCACGCCGCGACGATGGTGGCCGCCGGAGCCTACTTCGTCGCCCGGCTCCTCCCGGTCTTCGAGGCCAGCGCTGCCGTGATGGTCGTCCTCGCCGTCATGGCCGCCGTCACGATGGTCGGCTCGGCCCTCGCCGCGCTCGCCCAGGACGACATCAAGCGCGTCCTCGCCTACTCGACGATCGGTCAGCTCGGCTACATGACCGGCGCCCTCGCCGTCGGCGACCGAGGTGCCGCCGTCTTCCACCTCCTGTCCCACGGCGCGTTCAAGGCGCTGCTGTTCCTCGCGGCGGGCGTGGTCATCCACGCCGCCGGCACCAACTCGCTGGCCGTCATGTCCCGCACCTCCGGCCTGCGCGACCGCGTCCCGGACGCCTACTGGACGATGACCGTGGCCCTGCTGGCGCTCGCCGCGATCCCTCCCTTCAGCGGCTTCTTCTCCAAGGAGTCCGTCCTGGGCGCCGCCGAACACGCCGCCTCCGGCCACACCGGGCACGCTCCCGGCAGCGCCGGCTGGATCGTCCTCGTCGCCGGCCTGGCCACCGCCCTGCTCACCGCCGCTTACGCGACCCGGCTGTGGCTGCTGGCCTTCCGGGGCCACGGAGCCGAGGCAGCCGACCACGGCAGGCAGCCGCTCTCCATGACCGTGGTCCTGTGGGTCCTGGCCGTGCCGTCCCTCGCGTTCGGCGGATTCGCCTACCGCTCGCTGCCCGGCTGGTTCGACGGCCGCGCCCTCGCACCGACCCTCACCACGTCCGTCCTCGGCACCGGTCTCGCGCTCGCCGGCGGACTCGCCGCCTACGGCGCCTGGCAGCGCACCAGGACGGCGGCCGCCCGCGCCCCGCTGGGTGCCGTCGCCGCCCACCCGGAGGGCGACGCGGGACTGGTCGAGGCCGAGGCCATCGCCGCCCACAAGCCGGCGTTCGGCGACGTGGCCTACGCACCCGACCCGGCGGACCCCGGCCGGCTGCTGCTCGGCCCGCTGCACCGGCACGCGGCCGAAGGCTTCCACCTGGACGCCGTCTACGACACCCTCTTCGTCCGCCCGGTGCTGGCCGCGGCAAGCCTCGTCCAGTTCCTCGACCGCGAGGTCGTCGACACCTACGTGCGAGGGGCGGGCGCTCTGCCCCGCCTGCTCGGCGCCGCCGTACGCCGGGCCCAGACCGGCAACGTCCAGACCTATGTGAGCGCGCTGCTCGCCGGCACCGTCGTCCTGGCGGTCGCCGTCCTCCTCGTCGCCACGGGAGCGTGAGCAGGCGTGATCGATATCAGCGAGTCCGTGATGCAGTTCCTTCTTGCGTTGATCGTCGTCGGGCCGCTGCTCGGCGCCGTCGCCGCCTTGCTGCCCGCCCCGCCCGGACTGAAGGGGAAGTCGCCCGAGCAGGCGGTCCTCCGCCACGGCGTGACCGTGACCGGCCTGATCCTCATCGCCGCGATCGTCCTCGCGCTGGGCTTCGACCGCGGCCATCCGTCGAGGATGCAGGCCACGACCGACATCAGCTGGATCCCCGCACTCCACGTGCGCATCCACCTCGGCATCGACGGCATCTCCCTCCCGCTTGTGGTCCTGACCGCCCTGCTGACCTTCCTCTGCGCGCTCTACTCGTACTTCAACCCGCCCGCGGGCGGGTCACCGAAGGCCTTCGTCGCACTGCTGCTCGTCCTCGAGTCCGGCACCCTCGCGAGCTTCGCCGTACTCGACCTGCTGTTGTTCTTCCTCGCGTTCGAGACGGTGCTCATCCCGATGTACTTCCTCATCGCCCGCTGGGGCGGCGAGGGGCGCACCCGGGCCGCCTGGAGGTTCATCCTCTTCACGCTGCTCGGGTCCGTCGTCATGCTGCTCGGCCTGCTCCTGATCGGAATCAAGGCGGGCACGTTCGACATGGTGGCACTCGCCACTGACAACGGCCGGTCACTGACCGCGTCGGTGCAGGTCATCGCCGTTCTGACGATCGGGCTCGGGCTCGCGGTCAAGACTCCGATGTGGCCTCTGCACAGCTGGCTGCCGGACGCCCACACCTCCGCGCCGACCGTCGGCTCGGTCCTGCTCGCCGGCGTCCTGCTCAAGATGGGCACGTACGGGTTCGTCCGGATCCTGCTGCCGGTCGCGCCGCACGGATTCCGCACCTTCGCGCCGTACCTCGCCGCCTTCGCGGTCGTCGGGATCATCTACGGATCCCTGGCCTGCCTGAACCTGGCCAAACGGGGCGCTCAGGGCGACCTCAAGCGCCTGATCGCCTACTCCTCCGTCGGCCACATGGGCTTCGTCCTGCTCGGCATCGCGACCATGACCCCGACCGGCGTCAACGGCGCGCTCTTCGCGAACATCGCCCACGGCCTCATCACCGGCCTGCTGTTCTTCCTGGTCGGCGGTCTGAAGGACCGCACCGGCACAACCGACCTGGACAGCCTGGCGGAGGAGACGGGGGCCGCGTTGTACGGCAGGGCACCGCGCCTCGGCGGGCTGCTCGCCTTCGGCGCCGTCGCCTCGCTCGGGCTGCCCGGACTCGCCGGGTTCTGGGGCGAGATGCTCGCCCTGTTCGGCGCGTTCACGCCCGCCGCCGGCCTCAGCCGCCCGGCCTTCCTGACCTTCATGGCGATCGCCGCCCTCGGCACGCTGCTGACGGCCGCCTACATGCTGGCCGTGGTCCGCCGCGTCTGCATGGGCGCCGCAGCCCAGGAGACACCGAGGCTCCCCGACGTCCGCACCTACGAGTTCGCAGCCTGGACCCCGCTCGTCGTCCTCACCGTCGTCGCCGGACTGTGGCCGAAGGCCCTGCTCGGCCTGACCGACCCGGCCGTGCAGCAGCTCCTCGCAGGAGGCATCCGATGAGCGCCCTGGCCCAGCCCCTGGCCGCGAGCCTCGTCCAGTCCGTCGACTGGCTCGCCATCGCAGCGCCCACCCTCACCGCGGTCGTCGGCCTGGCCGTCCTGGTCGCAGACCTGTTCGTACCCGAGGCCAGGAAGCCGATCCTGGGCTGGGTCTCGGTCGCCGGACTCGCCGCGGCCGCTCTCCTGCTGCTCCCGCTCCTCGGCCACGACCGCAGCACCTTCTGCCTGACCGGCTCCACGCGCGCGTGCAGCTACACGGCCGACCGGTTCACCCTGGTCGTGCAGTTCCTCGTCCTCGGCGGCGCCCTGCTCACGGCCCTGCTCTCCGTCACCACCCTCAAGGACGGCAACCGCCGCTACCCCCAGGGCGAGTTCTGGTTCCTGCTGCTCTCCTCGGCCGCCGGCGCCGCCCTGCTGCCCGCCTCCCGCGACCTGGCCACCCTGATCGTCGCCCTGGAGGTCGCCTCCCTGCCCGCCTTCGCCCTCGTCGGCATCCGGCACGGCGACCCGAGGTCCTCCGAAGCGGCCCTGAAGTTCTTCCTGTCCTCGGTGACCGCGACCGCCGTCAGCCTCCTGGGCATCAGCTTCGTGTACGCCGCCACCGGCACCCTCTACCTCACCCAGGTCGCCGAACGCGTCCAGCACGTCGACGGACAACTGCACACACTCGCCCGGACGGGCGTCGTCCTTACTCTGGTGGGGTTCGCCTTCAAGACGGCCGCCGTCCCCTTCCACTTCTGGGTGCCCGACACCTACGTCGGCGCGCCGCTCCCGATCGCCGCCTACCTGTCGGTCGTCGGCAAGGCCGTCGGCTTCTCCGGCCTGATCCTGGTCACCGTCGTCGCCTTCCCGTCCTACGCCGACGTCTGGGGACCCGCGCTCGCCGCCCTGGCCGCCCTCACCATGACCGTCGGCAACGTGGCCGCCCTGCGCCAGCAGGCCACGCGCGCGTACAGCGCGGTACGGCTGCTCGCCTGGTCGTCGGTGGGCCAGGCCGGCTACCTGCTGGTGCCGATCGCCGCCGCCGGATACACCGGGGACGCCCAGAAGGCCGTCGGCTCCACCCTCGCCTACGCCCTCATGTACGCGGCCGTGAACCTCGGCGCGTTCGCCGTGGCCGCCGCCGTCGCCCGTACCGAGCGGCTCAACCGCATCTCCGACTACCGGGGCCTGTACACCAGGAACCCGCTCAGCGCACTGCTCCTGGCCTTCTTCCTGCTGTGCCTCGCCGGCCTCCCGCCGGGCGTCATCGGCCTGTTCGCCAAGGTCACCGTCTTCTCGGCGGCCGTCGACGCGGGCTTGGGCTGGCTCGCCGTCGTCATGGCCGTCAACGTCGTGATCGCCCTCTACTACTACCTCCAATGGACGGCACTGCTGTTCCGCACCCCCGAGGGCGAGCCCGCGCGGCACCGTCTCCCGGCCCCCCTCACGGCCGCGCTCGCCCTCACCGGAACCCTCGGGGTCGTCCTCTCCGGCGCACCGCAGCTGGTGCTCCGCTTCGCCACCACCGGCCTGTTCTGACGTCCCGCACGCGCGCGTGCGGAACCATCACGCGCGCCGAGCGCGGCTCTCACCCGGACGGCTCACGCCGCGCACAGCGGGCACAAGGGAACCAGCGGCCGCCGCCTGGCGTTGACCAGTGCGGGAGGGTCCACTGGACGTGACACCACGACACCGGTGGCATCGCAGATCGGAAGGCAGCACCGCAGGCAAAGGGTTCCCCTGCCGCAGGACTTGGAGGGCGTACCGTGCACCGCCGGCACAACGGGCTCAGGACAGCAGTTCTCCTCGGGGGACTGTCGGCACTCATCATCGTCATCGGCAGCTTCTTCGGCCGAACGGGTCTGGTGGTCGCAGTCCTCGTCGCCCTTGGCACGAACGCCTACGCGTACTGGAACAGCGACAAACTGGCGCTACGCGCGATGCGTGCGCGCCCGGTGAGCGAGTTCGAGGCCCCGGCCCTGTACCGGATGGTCCGAGAGCTCTCCACCCAGGCCCGCCAGCCCATGCCCCGCCTGTACATCTCACCGACGGAGGCACCCAACGCCTTCGCCACGGGCCGCAACCCGCGCAACGCGGCGGTGTGCTGCACCGAGGGGATCCTGGGCATCCTGGACGAGCGCGAACTGCGCGGTGTCCTCGGACACGAGCTCAGCCACGTCTACAACCGTGACATCCTCATCTCGTCGGTCGCCGGCGCCCTCGCCTCGGTGATCATGTTCCTGGTCAACTTCGCGTGGCTGATCCCGGTCGGCCGTTCGGACGACGACGACGGCCCCGGCTTCCTCGGCCTGCTGCTGGTCATGATCCTGGGCCCGCTCGCCGCCAGCCTCATCCAGCTCGCCATCAGCCGCTCCCGGGAGTACGAGGCGGATACCTCCGGCGCCCAGCTCACCGGTGACCCGCTCGCCCTCGCCGGTGCCCTGCGCAAGCTGGACGCCGGCACCAAGCAGCTCCCGCTGCCCCCCGAGCCCCGGATCGAGACCGCGAGCCACATGATGATCGCGAACCCCTTCCGTCCTGGCCAGGGACTGTCCAAGATGTTCTCGACGCATCCGCCCATGGCGGAGCGGATTGCCCGGCTGGAGAAGATGGCAGGTCGCCCGCAGTGAAGACCATCCTGAACATCATTTGGCTCGTCCTCAGCGGCTTCTGGCTGTTCCTCGGCTACCTGCTGGCGGGCGTGATCCTCTGCGTCACGATCATCGGAATTCCGTTCGGCATCGCTTCCTTCCGTATCGGCCTGTACGCCCTGTGGCCCTTCGGGTACACGACCGTGGAGCGGCGCGACGCGGGTGCCCCCTCGTGCGTGGGCAACGTGCTGTGGCTGGTCCTGGCGGGCTGGTGGCTGGCCCTGGCCCACATCGTCACCGGCATCGCGATGTGTCTGACGATCATCGGCATCCCGTTCGGTGTCGCCAACTTCAAGCTGATCCCCGTCTCACTGCTTCCGCTCGGCCGCGAGATCGTCCCCACGGACCAGCCCTTCGCGGCTCGCTGACCGCCCGTCAGACACCTCGGCCGGGCTCTCCGGCCCGAGAGTTGTCCACAGGCCTGAGCGCCGACGGCAGGTTGTCCACAGGCTGCTCCGACTGTCAGTGGCGGCCTGCATCATGAAGCCATGACCGAGATCGAGCAGTTGCTGGCACGGGTGAGGGCACAGGCGCGCGACTCCCGCCCCTGGGGCTGGCCTTCGCTCCCCGCGCCCGTCGACGCCGGCACACTCGACCGCGCCGGCCGGGCCCTCGGCTTCCCCCTGCCCCCGCTCCTCGCCTCGCTCTACGAGCAGGTCGGCGACGGCGGCTTCGGCCCGTCCTACGGCCTGCTGCCGCTGCTGGACGCGGCACCCTCGGGGGAACCGGCCGCCGTCGTCCAGTACCTCACGAACCGCGAGTACGGCCGCAAGAACCCCGACCGGCCCTGGCCCGAGGGCGTCCTGCCGATATCCCACTGGGGCTGCGGCATGTACGCGTGCGTGGACTGCCGGACACCGCAGGCCACGGTCCTGCTCTACGAGCCGAACGCCGACGGCGCCGTGGGCGCTTGGTTCGTGGACGCGCCGAGCCTCGGCGACTGGCTGCGCGTCTGGCTGGCGGGCAAGGGCTGGTACGAGGAGACCGACGAGGGCACGGTTCTGGCGCCCTGGGACGGCCTGCGGACCCGCACGGCCGGGGAGCGGGTCCGCTGAGAGCCGGGGCCCGCCGAGCGCAGGCGCCACCGCCACCGTCCCGCGCCGCGGGGCACCGTGGCGGTCGCCCTCACCGCGTCCGCCGGACCGCCGCCCACCGCCGTACGGCGTACGCCGCCGCACCCACCGCCAGCACGGCCGCCCCCGCGGCCACCGACGCCACCGGCAGCGCGAACGCGAGGATCACACACCCCAGCAGTCCCACCACCGGAACCAGCCGGGCCCGCGGCGCCGGATCCAGCGTCCAGGCCGAGGCGTTGGCCACCGCGTAGTACGCCAGCACCCCGAAGGAGGAGAAACCGATGGCACCCCGGACGTCCGCCGTCGCCGCCGCCACGGCGACGACCGCGCCCACGGCCAGTTCCGCGTGGTGCGGGACCTGGAAGCGCGGGTGCACGGCGGCCAGCGCCCGAGGCAGGTGACCGTCGCGGGCCATGGCCAGCGTCGTCCGCGACACGCCCAGGATCAGAGCCAGCAGCGAGCCGAGCGCGGCCACCGCGGCCCCCACCCGCACCACGGGCACCAGCCCCGGCGCCCCGGCCGCCCGGACCGCGTCGGCCAGCGGCGCGGCGGCCCGCCCGAGCCCGTCCGTGCCCAGCACCGTGAGCGCGGCGACCGCCACGCACGCGTACACCACCAGGGTGATCCCGAGGGCCAGCGGGATCGCACGCGGGATGGTGCGCGCCGGGTCCCGCACCTCCTCACCGAGGGTCGCGATCCGCGCGTAGCCGGCGAACGCGAAGAACAGCAGGCCGGCCGCCTGGAGCACCCCGCCCACCCCCGACGACAGCCCGACCTCCAGCCGCCCCGCGTCCGCCGCCCCGGACGCCAGGCACACGACCACCACGGAAGCGAGGACCGCCAGCACCACGGCCACGACGGCCCGGGTCAGCCAGGCCGACTTCTGGATGCCGCCGTAGTTCACGGCGGTCAGCGCCACCACGGCCGCGACCGCCACCGCGTGCGCCTGCCCCGGCCAGACGTACACGCCCACGGTGAGCGCCATCGCGGCGCAGGACGCCGTCTTGCCGACGACGAACGCCCAGCCCGCGAGGTATCCCCAGAAGGCGCCGAGCCGCTCCCGCCCGTACACGTAGGTGCCGCCCGACTGCGGGTAGCGGGCCGCCAGACGCGCCGAGGACATGGCGTTGCAGTAGGCGACCAGGGCGGCGACGGCCAGGCCGGGAAGCAGCCCCGACCCGGCCGCGCGGGCCGCGGGGCCCAGCGCGGAGAACACGCCCGCCCCGACCATCGAGCCGAGGCCGACGATCACGGCGTCGTGCACACCCAGGGTGCGTCGCAGAGCGGGCTGAGAGGCTGAGGAGGTCACGCGCCGCACCCTACTGATCGCCGCAACCGCGCGGTGTCGCCCAGGCGTCCTCGTCATCGACAGAGCACGAAGAGGGTGTCCGCACCAGTCGTCCCGCACCGCCGCCCCGACCGAGATCAGAGGGTTCGAACGGTGCGAAGTCCGCACGGAAGGGCAGGTTCAGGTCATGGGCATCATCAGCTGGATCATCCTGGGACTCCTGGCCGGCGCCATCGCCAAGTTCCTGCTGCCGGGACGCGACCCGGGCGGCTTCGTCGGCACGACCCTCATCGGCATCGTGGGCGCGTTCCTCGGCGGCTGGATATCGGCGCGCTGGCTGGACCACCCGGTCACCAAGAACTTCTACGACGGCGCGACCTGGGTGGCGGCGATCGGCGGCTCGCTGGTCCTGCTGATCGCCTACCGCATCCTGTTCGGCAACTCGCGCGACTGAACGCCCCCGAGGCCAGGGCCGGCGT
>NZ_JBFAXI010000030.1:0-97095 GCF_040680735.1 Streptomyces sp. NPDC051987
TACGGCTACCAGGTCACCAACGTCGAGGCCTCCATGTCCTCGCCGTCGTCCCTGCTGCACTGGACCCGGCGCATGATCGAGATCCGCAAGCAGAACCCCGCCTTCGGACTCGGCTCGTTCACCGAACTCCAGTCCTCCAACCCGGCGGTGCTGGCGTTCCTGCGGGAGGCCCCCTCGTCAGCGGAAGGGGGGGACGACATCGTCCTGTGCGTGCACAACTTCTCCCGGTTCGCCCAGCCCACGGAACTCGATCTGCGGGCCTACGCCGGCCGGCACCCGGTCGAGCTGATCGGCGGGGTGCGCTTTCCCGCCATCGGTGAGCTGCCCTACCTGCTCACCCTCGCGGGACACGGCTTCTACTGGTTCCGGCTCTCCCGAGTCGACTCCCGCATCGGCCGTCGGCGCTGAGCGTGCGGGGCCGAGGAAAGGACGCGTCACCATGACGAAGACCGTTGACCCGCCCCGGAGCACGACGGCGGATCTGAACGGCCCGCTGGTCTCGCTGGGCGGGCTGTTGCGCGACTGGCTGCCCCGACAGCGCTGGTTCGCCGGCAAGGACCGGCCCGTCACGGAGCTGTCGGTGCTCTCCGTGACCGAACTCTTCCCCGGCTGCCTGCACCTGCTGGTCCACGCCGACCACTCCCCCGGCGGGGACGCCGCCCCGTCCGGCGACTGCTACCAGCTGCTGCTCAGCGTCCGCGAACACCGCGTGCCCCGGCTGGAGCGGGCCTTTCTGGGCCGGGCCGAGGAGGGCCCGCTGGCCGGGCTCGCGGTCTACGACGCCCTGCACGACCCGCGCGCCGCCGAACTGCTCCTGGAGCGGCTGCGCATCCCCGGCACGGCGGGCCCGCTGCGCTTCGAGACGGCTCCGCGGGCCCGGATACCCGGCGGACTCGCGCCGCGGCTGCTGGACGCCGAGCAGTCCAACTCCTCCCTGGTGTACGGCGACTCCTACATCCTCAAGGTGTTCCGGCGGATCCAGCCCGGTGTCAACCCGGACCTGGAGGTGCCCGGCGCACTGGCCGCGCAGGGCTGCGCGCGGGTACCGGCGCCGGTGGCCTGGTTCCGGACCACCGAGCCGAGCCCGGCGACGCTCGGGGTGCTGCAGCCCTTCCTGCCGGGCGCGGCCGACGGCTGGACCCTCGCCCTGCGCGCCCTGGCCGCCGGGGACGACTTCACCACCGAGGCGCACGAACTGGGGCGGGCCACCGCGGAGGTGCACCTCGCGCTCGCCTCCGCCTTCCCGTCCGCCGTCCACGACGAGCACAGCCGTACGGCCGAGGCGATGTCGGCGCGGCTGGACGCCGCCGCGCACGCGGTGCCGGCGCTGCGGCCCTTCGTACCCGGACTGCGCGGCGCCTTCGAGGCGCTGGCCGGCTGTGCCGCCGGGCCGCTCGCCCAGCGCATCCACGGCGATCTCCATCTCGGGCAGGTGCTGCGGGCGGACCAGGAATGGTTCGTCATCGACTTCGAGGGCGAGCCGTCCCGGCCGCTCGCCGAGCGGCGCAGCACGCAGTCTCCGGTGCGGGACGTCGCCGGGATGCTGCGCTCCTTCGACTACGCCGCACGGCAGCGCCGTCCCTGGCGCCCGGAGTGGGCTCGCCGCTGCCGGGAGGCCTACTGCGCGGGTTACGCTGCCCGGGCCGGCTGGGACCCGCGCAGGAAGCACGCGCTGCTGCGCGCCCACGAGACGGACCGCGCGGTGTACGAGGTGGTGTACGAGGCCAGGCACCGGCCGGCCTGGCTTCCGGTTCCGATGGCCGCGATCGAGCGGCTCGCCCGCTGGAGAGGCTGACGTCATGGCACTGCGCGACTCCTCGCTCCCGGAGCCCTCCGGTCCCTCGCGTCCCACGGCCCCGCCGCTGGCCGCCGACGACCGCGGGCGCCTGCTCGCGGGCGCCCACCACGATCCGCACGCCCTGCTCGGCGCCCGCCCGGTGGACGGCGGCACCCTCTTCCGGGCGCTGCGCCCGCACGCGCGCGCCGTGAGCGTGCTCGTCGACGGGGTGCGCAGCCCCCTGGCGCCGGAGGGCGACGGGCTCTTCGCGGCCGTGCTGCCGTACGCCGAGGTTCCGTCGTACACCCTCCTCGTCCAGTACGAGGACGAGGAGGGCGGGGAGCACGAGGTCCACGACCCCTACCGTTTCCTGCCCGCGCTCGGTGAGTTCGACCTGCACCTGATCCGGGAGGGGCGGCACGAGCAGCTGTGGAAGGCGCTCGGCGCGGAGCCGATGACCCATGACGGCGTGACGGGCACCCGGTTCACGGTGTGGGCGCCCAACGCCCAGGGCGTGAGAGTGGCCGGGGACTTCACCTGCTGGGACGGCACGCAGTACCCGATGCGCTCGCTGGGTGCCGCCGGGGTGTGGGAGGTGTTCCTGCCGGGGGTCGGCGAGGGCGCCCGGTACAAGTTCGAGATCACCTCCCGGTACGGCGGCCGGTTCCTCAAGGCGGACCCGATGGCCCGGCGGACCGAGGTGCCGCCCGCGACCGCGTCGATCGTGACGGTGTCCCGGCACGAGTGGAGCGACGGTGAGTGGATGGCGCACCGGGGCGACGTCCCCGTGCACGAGGCGCCGTTCTCGGTGTACGAGGTACACCTGCCGTCCTGGCGCCCCGGCCTGACCTACCGTCAGCTGGCCGAGGCGCTGCCCGCCTACGTCAAGGACCTGGGCTTCACGCACGTCGAGTTCATGCCGGTCGCCGAGCATCCCTTCGGCGGCTCCTGGGGCTACCAGGTCACCGGCTTCTACGCGCCGACGGCCCGGCTCGGCACCCCCGACGACTTCAGGTACCTGGTCGACGCCCTGCACCGGGCCGGCATCGGCGTGATCATGGACTGGGTGCCGGCCCACTTCCCCAAGGACGACTGGGCGCTGGCCCGCTTCGACGGGGACCCGCTGTACGAACCCGGGGACGAGCGGCGGGCCGAGCATCCGGACTGGGGGACCTACGAGTTCGACCTGGGCCGGGTGGAGGTGCGCAACTTCCTGGTCGCCAACGCCGTGTACTGGTGCGAGGAGTTCCACATCGACGGGCTGCGGGTGGACGCGGTCGCCTCGATGCTCTACCTCGACTACTCGCGGGATTCCGGGCAGTGGACGCCGAACGTGTTCGGCGGGCGCGAGGACCTGGACGCGGTCGCGTTCCTCCAGGAGATGAACGCGACCGTGTACCGGCGGGCGCCGGGCGTGGTGACCATCGCCGAGGAGTCCACCGCCTGGGACGGCGTGACCCGGCCGACCGACAGCGGCGGGCTGGGCTTCGGGCTGAAGTGGAACATGGGCTGGATGCACGACTCGCTGGAGTACATCCGACACGAGCCCGTGCACCGCAAGTACCACCACCACGAGATGACCTTCTCGATGGTCTACGCGTACAGCGAGAACTACGTCCTGCCCATCTCCCACGACGAAGTGGTCCACGGCAAGCGGTCGTTGGTGTCGAAGATGCCCGGCGACTGGTGGCAGCAGCGGGCGAACCACCGCGCGTATCTGGCCTTCATGTGGGCCCATCCGGGCAAGCAACTGCTCTTCATGGGGCAGGAGTTCGCCCAGGGCGGCGAGTGGTCCCACGCCGACGGCCCGGACTGGTGGCTGCTCGACCCGCGGTACGGGGCGGAGGCCGATCACCGGGGTGTCCGGGATCTGGTCCGCGATCTCAACTCCGTCTACCGCGCGCACCCGGCGCTGTGGCAGCGCGACACCGATCCGGCGGGTTTCCAGTGGGTCGTGGGGGACGCGGCCGAGGACAACGTCTTCGCCTTCCTCAGGTTCGATGCCGAGGCCCGGCCGTTGCTGGCGGTAGCCAACCTCTCCCCCGTGGTGCGTCCCGGCTACCGGCTGGGCGTGCCCCGGAAGGCGCCCGTCTGGCGGGAGGTGCTCAACACCGACAGTGCCCGGTACGGCGGCGGGGACGTCGTCAGCCGGGGACCGCTCCTCGCCGACGACGGGGCTCTGCGGCTCACGCTGCCCCCGCTCGGCACGGTGTGGCTGGAGCCTGTCGCCCCGTAGCCCGTCGAGGGCCCCGGCACGTGTTTGTGCGGCCGGGTCCGGGCAGTCCGGGATGAAAGACCTCGCCGCGCCCGGTCGCGGCCCGGCCGGAGGGCGGTTCCCCGTGCTGCGTACCGTCGGAGTGGAGGAAGAACTCCTGCTGGTCCACCCGGACAGCGGGGAGCCCATGCCCTGGTCGGCGGCCGTCCTGGACCGCGCCGCCCAGGAGGATCCCGGACAGGCCGTGTTCCAGATGGAGCTGTTCGGGCAGATGCTGGAGCTCGCGACCAGTCCGCAGCGGGACATGGCCGAGCTCGGCGCGGAGGTCGCCCGGTGCCGCAAGGAGGCGGGCCGGCTGGCCGGCGAGATCGGGTGCGCGGTGGCGGCGATGGCCACGTGTCCGCTCCCGGTCGACCCGGCGCTCACCCGCCACGAGCGCTACCGCTGGATGGCCGGGCGGTACGGCGCGGCCATGGCGGACTGGTTCGTCTGCGGCTGCCATGTGCACGTGTCGGTGGAGTCCGACGAGGAAGGGGTCGCCGTCCTCGACCGGATCCGGCCCTGGCTGCCGGTGCTGCGCGCGCTCAGCGTCAACTCGCCGTACTGGCAGGGCCGGGACTCCGGTTACGCCAGCTTCCGCAGCCGGCTGTGGGCGCGCGGCCCGTCGGCGGGACCGACCGAGCTGTTCGGTTCGGCCGAGCGGTACCGGCGGCGGGTCGCGGACATGGTGGCCAGCGGCGTCATCCTCGACACGGGGATGGTGTACTTCGACGCCCGGCTGTCCACGCGGTACCCGACGGTGGAGATCCGGGTGGCCGACGTGTGCCTGCGGGCGGACACCACCGTCCTCGTCGCCACGCTCATCCGCGCCCTGGTGGAGACGGCGGCGCGCGAGTGGCGGGCCGGGCGGCCGCCGCTCGACCCCAGCGTGAGCGTGCTCCGGCTGGCCTCCTGGCTGGCCGCCCGCGACGGCCTGGACGGCGACCTCCTCGACCCGGTGACCATGCGGCCACGGCCCGCCGTCGACGTGATGCGCGCGCTGGTGGCACACGCCGCGGACGCGCTCGCCGACAGCGGGGACACCGTCGGTGTCGAGGAGGCCCTCGCACAGCTGCTGTACCGGGGCACCGGCGCCCGCGAGCAGCGGTCGTTCCTGGAGCGCACGGGGAGTCTGCGGGACGTCGTCGTGGAGTGCGTGCGCCGTACCCAGGGATGAGCTCTGTCATCGGGCGGACACGAGTTGACCGTATCCGACACGGGCCGTGCTCCCCTGGGCTAGATTCGACCCGCTCGACAACCGTACCGATCGGGAGGGTAACCCTCCGTACATCCAGGAGCAGCGCATGCGCGACTACGCCCTCGCTCCGACGACCGCTTCGACCCTGACCGGCGGGCTCGCCGACAGCATCTTCGAGACGGCGGACCGGAACCCCACCCTGCCGGTGCTGGCGCGCCGGCCCGAGGCCGCCGCGGGCTGGCAGGAGGTCACCGCGGTCGAACTGCGGGACGAGGTGGTCGACCTGGCCAAGGGGCTGATCGCGTCGGGGATCTCACCCGGGCAGCGGGTGGCCGTGATGGCGCGGACGCGCTACGAGTGGACGGTGTTCGGCCTCGCGCTGTGGTCGGTGGGGGCCGAGGTCGTCCCGATCCACCCGACGTCCTCGCGGGACCAGGTCGAGTGGATCCTGCGGGACGCGCGCTGTGTGGCGGTGGTGGTCGAGGACGAGCAGGCGGTGATGACCGTCGGCACCGTGTGCGAGGGACTGCCCGGGCTCAAGCACGTGTGGCAGCTGGACGCGGGGGCGCTGCCCGAGCTGGTGCAGAAGGGCACGTACGTCCCGCTGACCACGGTGGAGTCGCTGCGCCGGATCGTGATGCCGGACTCCACGGCGGCCATCACGTACACCTCGGGCACCTCGGGCCGCCCGCTGGGCTGCGCGCTGAGCCACGCCGGGCTGGCCTACCCGTGCGACACACTGCTGGCCGGCTGGGGGCACACCGCGGCACGCCCGGGGGAACAGGGCTCCGTCCTGGCTTTCCTGCCGTTCTCGCACGTGTACGGCCTGATGATCATGGTGATCTGTCTGCGCGGCGGGATCCTGATGGGTCACGAGCCCGAGATGACCGAGGCCGCGCTGGCCGAGGCGCTGCGCACCTTCCGTCCGACCTATCTGTACGCGGTGCCGTCGGTGCTGGAGAAGGTGTACAAGACGTTCCTGCGCACCTCGCAGCAGCACGGCCGGGGCGCCCTGTTCGAGCGGGCCGCGGAGACCGCGCGGGACTTCGCCGCGGCCCTGGAGCGGCAGCGGCTGGGCACCGGCTCGGGCCCCGGCTTCGACCTGCGGCTGCAGCACGCCGTGTACGAGCGGACGGTGTACCGCAAGCTGCGCGCGGCGCTCGGCGGCCGGGTGCTGCGGGCCACGTCCGGCGGCTCCTCGCTCAGCCGTGAGCTGACCCTGTTCTACGAGGGCATCGGCATGTACGTGCACGACGGCTACGGCCTCACCGAGTCCAGCGGCGGGATCACCATGCAGCCGCTGGGGCGCGAGAAGTCGGGCACGGTCGGCCAGGCTCTGCCGGGCACCCAGATCCAGGTGGCCGACGACGGCGAGATACTGGTGCGCGGGCCGTCGGTGTTCCAGGGGTACGTGGGTGACGACTACGCGACCCGGGCCGCGCTGCGCGGCGGCTGGCTGGCCACCGGGGACATCGGGCGGCTGGACTCCGAGGGCTATCTGACCATCACGGGCCGCAAGAAGGACATCATCATCACCAGCAGCGGCAAGAGCGTGGCCCCGGCCCCGCTGGAGCAGCGGCTGCGGATGCATCCGCTGGTGCACCAGGCGGTGGTCGTCGGCGACGACCGGCCCTGCGTGGGCGCGCTGATCACCCTGGACCCGGACTTCCTCGCGCACTGGCGGGGGGCGCTGGCGGTGCCGGGCGACTCGCCCGGCCGCGAGGCACGCGAGGAGAACGCGCTGCGCGAGGAGATCGCCCGCGCCATCGCCTCCGCCAACAGCCTGGTCTCCCGTTCCGAGTCGATCCGGGTCTACCGGGTGCTCCAGGAACCCTTCGCCCCGGGCAACGGCATGCTGACCCCGTCGATGAAGCTGCGCCGGGACGCCATAGCGCGCCATTACGCGGCCGAGATCGACGCCATGTACCAGGCCCGCTCGCAGGCCGTGCGCCGGCCGCGTCAGCCGGAGCCGGCCGACTGGGACGACTCGGACGACGTCTTCCGGTGAGCGGAACACGCGTACCCTGCGCCAGGGTGGGAACTCGCGACGGAGAAGAGACCGGCGCGACAGCGGCCCCTGCGCGGGGCTGAGAGAGACGAGATGGGGACCGGACCACGGCGGGACGACAGAGGATCCGCGGAGGAGACCGACGGCTGTACGGTCTCCTTCCCGGGTCGGCTTCGTGATGTGACCGGTGCGCGGCTCGCCGCCGACGGCTACCTGGCGGGCCTCGCGCGCACCTCGCCGCCCACCGGGCCCGACTGCTGGAACGACATCCTGCTGGTCGTGACGGAGCTGGCCGCCAACGTCGTCCAGTACGCGCCGGGCCCCTTCGAACTGCGGATGCGCCGGACGTACGACGGCGTCCACGTCACCATGCACGACTCCAGCCAGGTCCGGCCCGAGCCGCGGCCCTTCCACCCGCAGGGCAGCGGAGGCGGCATCGGCTGGCATCTGCTGCACACCCTGTGCGACCAGGTCAGCGTGGTCGTCACCGACGACGGCAAGGACGTCCACGCCTTCCTGCCCTGGTGAGTTCCCGCCCTGGTGAGTTGCCCGGGTGAGGGCTGCCCGCCGTCATTCGGGGCGGTGGGCGACCACCCCGAACATCGTCACCGACATGTGCACCGCTCCCCGCTCCGCGGCCTCGGCGAGATCGGCGTACAAGGTGTCCCGCTGTTCCTCCGTGACGGCGCCCGTGCGCACGGCGGCCTCGCCGAGCATGCGGATCAGCGGCCAGGCGACCGAGCGGTGGTCCTGGAGCAGAGCCTGCGAGCCGCGGTCGTCCACCACGAACCCGGCGGCGCTCAGCTGGCCGACCAGGCGGCGCCCGGAGCAGGGGTTGGCGCCGCCCAGGGCGGCCCCGGTCAGCGCGCGCACCACCGCCGGGTCGCCGGGGTGCAGGAGGGTGGTCCCCCAGTCGGTGTCCAGCACCGCCACCCGGCCGCCGGGACGCAGCACCCTGGCCATCTCGGCGATCGCCCGGTCGGGTTCGTGGAGGTGCTGGAGGACCCGCTCGCACCACACGACGTCCATGGAGCCGTCCGGGACCGGCAGCGCCTCCGCGTCTCCCTGGAGGAAGCGGGCCCGGCTGCCGGCGGACCGCTCCTCGGCGACCGCGCGCAGACTCGGGTTGACCTCGATGCCGATGGCGACGCCGTCCGGCCCTGCCGCGGCGGCCAGCGCCCGGGTCTGCGAGCCGGTTCCGGAGCCCACGTCGAGGAGCCGGTCGCCGGGCCGCACGGCCAGCGCCCCCTCGGCCCAGGCGCGCAGTCGCCGTACCCCGGTGTTGGCGTCCTGGACGTCCAGGGCGGCCACCAGCGAGGGCACGCGGTCCGGGTCGATGTGCCGCTTCTGGAAGCCCGTGCCGGGCTGGGTCTGCGCCATGGCGGGCACTCTACTGGCGTACGTGATCGCCGGGGGACGGCCTTTCCTCGATCGCGAGTCCGGCGCATATCTGTGCGGGAGCCGGTTTCTCCCGGCGATCGAGGGGCATGCTGGAGCCCACGCGTTCGGCTGCCCGCTCCGCCCGGCTGGCGGAACGGCGTCGGGCACGGTGGGATCGATGTGGTGCGAAGCAAGCGTTCCGGGGCACGCGAACGGCGTCGAGCCGAACGGCCTGGAGCAGCGGAAAGGGATACACCGTGACACGACCCAGGATCCTGGTGGTGGGCGCAGGCTTCGCCGGAGTGGGGTGCGTGCGCCGCCTGGAGCGGAAACTCTCCCCCGACGAAGCCGACGTCACCCTGGTGTCGCCGACTTCCTACCAGCTCTATCTGCCCCTGCTTCCGCAGGTCGCCTCGGGCGTGCTGACGCCCCAGTCGATCGCCGTCTCGCTGCGCCGCAGCAAGAGGTACCGCACCCGGATCATCCCCGGCGGCGCGATCGGGGTGGACCTGAAGTCCAAGGTGTGCGTCGTGCGCACCATCACCGACCAGCTCGTCAACGAGCGCTACGACTACATCGTGCTGGCCCCGGGCAGTGTCACCCGCACCTTCGACATCCCCGGCCTGACCGAGCACGCGTTCGGGATGAAGACCCTCGCCGAGGCCGCCTACATCCGCGACCACGTCATCTCCCAGCTCGACCTGGCCGACGCCAGCGACGACCCGGCCGAGCGGGCGGCGCGGCTGCAGTTCGTGGTGGTCGGCGGCGGCTACGCGGGCACCGAGACCGCGGCCTGTCTGCAGAAGCTCACCCACGCGGCGCTGCACCGCTACCCGAACCTGGACCCCAAGCTGATCAAGTGGCACCTGATCGACATCGCCCCCAAGCTGATGCCGGAGCTCGGCGACAAACTCGGCCGCAGCGCGCAGGAGGTGCTGCGCCGCCGCGGTATCGACGTCTCGCTGGGCGTGTCGATCGAGAAGGCGGGTCCCGAGGAGGTCACCTTCACCGACGGCCGTGTGGTGCCCACGCACACGCTGATCTGGACGGCCGGGGTGGCCGCCAGTCCGCTGATCGCCACCATGGGCGCGGAGACGGTCCGCGGACGCCTGGCGGTCACCGCCGAGATGACCCTGCCGGGCCATGACGGGGTGTTCGCGCTCGGCGACGCGGCGGCCGTGCCGGACAAGGCGAAGGACGAGGCGGGCGCGGTCTGCCCGCCGACCGCGCAGCACGCCATGCGGCAGGGCAAGGTGGTCGCCGACAACGTCATCGCGGCCCTGCGGGGCCGGCCGCTCCAGCCGTACGTGCACAAGGACCTGGGGCTCGTGGTGGACCTCGGCGGCAAGGACGCGGTGTCCAAGCCGCTCGGCATCGAACTGCGCGGTCTGGCCGCTCAGGCGGTGGCCCGCGGCTACCACTGGTCGGCGCTGCGCACCAACGTGGCCAAGACCCGGGTCGCGACCAACTGGCTGCTGAACGCACTGGCCGGTGACGACTTCGTCCGGACCGGCTTCCAGTCCCGCAAGCCCGCCCGGCTCAAGGACTTCGAGTACACGGACACCTATCTGACGCCGGAGCAGGTGCGGGCGCACGCCGAGGGCCCCGAGGCCCCCGGTGCCGCCACGGCGTGACGCCGAGCGCGGGTCGGTGAGCGCGGCGGGACGGCCGGGCTGGGCGGATGTCCGGGGCCGGGTGGCGGCTGCCGACCCCGGGCTGCTCCGTTTCACCGCCGGTCTGCGCACGGTCACCTCGATCGCGCTCACGCTCGCCGTGCTGGCGGCGCTGCGGTTCGACGTGTCGCACCTGGTGGCGGGGGCCATCACGGCGATGGTCGCCACCTTCTCGATCCGGGAGAAGGGCCGGCCGCAGCAGGCCGTCACGCTCACCCTGGGCCTGCCGGTGGCGCTGGCCTCGATGTCGCTGGGCGCGCTGCTCAACGCGCGGGTGGTGACCGGCGACCTCTTCTTCGTGGCGCTCATCTTCTGCGCGGTCTACGGCCGCCGTTTCGGCGACCGGGGGACGGCGTTGGGGCTGATCGGCTTCCAGATCTACTTCGCCTCGTTGTTCGTGCACGCGACGGTGCCGGCGCTGCCGGAGCTGTACGTCACGATCACGGTGGCGTTCGGCTGCGCGGCTCTGGCGCGGTTCGTCCTGGTCCGGCAGACGGCCGCGGGCATCCTGGAGCGGCTGCGGCGTGCCTTCCGGGCCCGGTTCGCCCAACTGGTCGCCGCGCAGGCGGAGTTGCTCGACGCCGGTCCGGACGGGCTGGACCGGGCTGTGGAGGAGGTCCGGGTCAGGACCGCCCGGCTGCACGAGACGGCGCTGCTGATCCAGGGGCGGCTCGCGGACGGCACCTCCGACGAGGCGGTGGCCAGGCTGGTGCAGCGCCGGATCGCGGACGCCGAGATCGCTGCCGAGCGGCTCGGGCTGCTGCTGCTCACCGCCCGCAGCGCCGAGCGGGCGGACACGCTCACCCTGCACCTGCCGGGCGCCCCGCTGCCGTCGGCCGCGCCGGAGCCGGTGCGGGACGAGGCGACGGCGCGGCTGCGGCTCGATCTGGAGGCGCTGCGGCTGCTGGTGCTGCGGCCGGGCGGACCCGAGCGGGGGACGGCGCAGGCCCGGCTGCGCAACCGGCTCCTCGGTTACCGCGAGGGGGAGGACCTGCCGCCCGCCCCGACCGCCGTCCAGGACGTGTTCCGGGGCGTCGGCGAGGCCGCGCGGGCGGTGCTGGGGCTGCGGATCGCGCTGGACGGGCCGCAGGACGAGTCCGCCGACACCCCGGCCACCTCCCGGTCCCGGGAGGAACTGGACGCCGAGGACGCGGCCATCGAGAGCGCCGAGGAGGGCGAGCGGGAGGCCGAGGAGGCGACCGGGCTGCGCCGGCCGACCACGCGGGCGGCGGTGCAGGTGGCGGTCGGCTCCTCGCTGGCCATGGCGGGCGGCGAGTTCCTGTCCGCGCAGCGCTGGTACTGGGCGGTGCTGACGTGCTGGATCGTGTTCATCAACACCGCGTCCACCGGCGAGATCCTGGTCAAGGGCTACCGGCGGCTGCTGGGCACGGTTCTCGGCGTGGTGGCCGGCATCGTGCTCGCGGGACTGGTCGGGCACCACACCTGGACCGCGTTCGCGCTGGTGCTGGTGTTCATCTTCGCGATGTTCTACTCGGCGCCGCTGTCCTACACCCTCATGTCGTTCTTCGTGACGGCGATGCTGGGTCTGCTGTACACGCTGCTCAACACCTACAGTCTGGACGTCCTGGTGCTGCGGGTGGCGGAGACGGCGCTCGGAGCGGTGTGCGGGGTGATCGCGGCCGCGGTGGTGCTGCCGGTGCACACGGACCGCCGTACCGACGAACTGCTGGCCGTGACGCTGGACCGGCTGGCCGACGTCACCCGCGCCGCCGCCGAGCAGTTGAGCGGTGCGCCGCCGGTCGACCTGGTGGAGAAGGCCCGTGACCTGGACCAGGCCCTGGCCGATCTGTCGGCGGCCGTGCAGCCGCTGACGCATCCGATCACTCCGCTGCGCTCCCGACGGGACACCGCGCGCTACGTGGTGGCCCTCCTGGAGACGTGCGCCTATCACGCGCGGTCCCTCGCGGCGACGGCGGAGCTGCTGCCCACCCACCCGTCGATCGCGGCGGATCCCCGGCTGCGCGGGGCGGCACGGCGGATCGTGCACAACATCGAGGCGGTCGCCGCCCAGGTGGCCGGCCGGCGGCCGGTCCCCGAGATCGAGACCGGCCCCAGCATCGCGGCGATGCTGGAGCCGGGCACGCTGGGCGCCCCGCGCTACGGCCGGGTGACCGACCGGGTGCTGCGCCATCTGCAGCGCCTCGACGAGGCGGTGGTGGGCCTGGCCCGGCCGTTGGGGGTGCCGCTGCGGCCGCGCGCGGCGGCCTGACCGGCGGTGCGGGACGTCAGACGGACCGGCCCAGGGCCTCGGCCCTGACCCGGGCGCAGCTGCGGCTGATGAGCCGGGACACGTGCATCTGCGAGATGCCGAGCTTGTCGGCGATCCGGCTCTGCGTCATGTCCTCGAAGAACCGCATGTAGAGGATGGCCCGTTCCCGCTCGGGCAACCGCCGCAGGCCCTCCTTGGCCGCCTCCCGGTCGACGACGACGTCGTAGGAGCCGTCGGACTCGCCCAGGGTGTCGGCGAGGCTGTAACCGTCCTCGCCCATGGAGAGTTCGGCGTCCAGGGAGAGGGTGCTGAAGCTCTCCAGCGCCTCCAGGCCGGCGGCGACCTCGTCCTCGGTCAGACCGGTGTGGGCGGCGATGGCCGCGGGGGTGGGTTCGGGGGATCCGGGATGCTCGGTGAGTTCCCGGCGGGCCACCCGCACCCGGTTGCGCAGTTCCTGCACCCGGCGCGGTACCCGCAGGGCCCACATGCGGTCGCGGAAGTGGCGCTTGACCTCACCGGTGATGGTGGGCACCGCGTAACTCTCGAAGGCGCCGCGGGACGGGTCGTAGCGGTCGACAGCCTTGACCAGGCCCAGCGCGGCGACCTGGCGCAGGTCTTCCACGGACTCGCCGCGGTCGCGGAAGCGGCCGGCGATCCGGTGGGCCATGGGCAGCCAGGCTGCGACCAGTTCGTCCCGCAGGGCGTCCCGCTCGGGGCCGTCGTCGAGCTCGGCGAGGCGGGCGAAGAGGGCCGCCGTGTCGGGAGCGTCGTCGTGGGCCCGCCGGGGCGTGGGGCGGGTGGTGGGGCCGGGCGTGGGGGTGGGGCCGGTCGACAAATCGGTGGGCATGCGGAATCGCTCCTGAACTGTGGGTATCAGGGCGTCACCGGAACGTGGTCCCGGGACTTCGCCCGAACTGCGGTGTCAGGTTCGCCGCGGGAGCACCACCCGGACCGGTCGGCCCGGGGGCTGTCGTACGACTGCTCCCGCTGGCGCGCGCCTCCGGTCCGAAGCACGACACTCCGCCTGCCCCATCGATCCGGGCGCAAACACCCTCCGGTTCGAAGTTCCGCCCACCGGTTCAGTTCAGCGGTACGACGGCGGTGATCCGCTTGCCTCCGCAGGGCAGTCCGGCGACCTCCACCTCGCGGGCCAGGCGGCAGACGATGGGCCATCCCCGGCCGCCGGCCCGCCATCGCTGCCGTTCGTCCACGGCCCGTTCGGCCACGGGCAGCTCGTCGCTGTGGTCACTGACCGACACCCGTACCGCGCAGCCCTCGACGTCGACGTCGAAGCCGGTGATCCCGCCGCCGTGCAGGATCGCGTTGCTGGTCAGTTCCGAGGTGACGAGCAGGGCGTCGTCGAGGGCGTCGGCGGTGTACGGAAGGGCACGCCGGGCGACGGCGCCGCGGACCGCTCTGCGGGCGTCGGCCGGCCGCATCGGCGGCCGACGGGACTGGGGTGGTACGACTGGTGACTCGGTCCGGTACTTTTCCTGCATCCTTTCGCTCCCTGGGTGGTGGACCGGTTGGTCGGCTGAGTCCCGCCTGTACGGGGCTCTCCCTTGTCGGCTCACCGGTCGGGGCGCCGCCAAACCAGTTCCGGGGCCGCGAGGGCTCCCCAAAGTGAAACAGGTCACGTAGCCTGTTCCCAGATGCGCGAAACGGCTCCGGATGGTTTACCGTTCACCCATAAGTGGTCGAGGGGTTGACATCAGGTCCTCCCGCACCACCTTTGACGGCCCTGGCTGGCCTCCCCCGTCCAGCCAGGGCTTTTTCCTGCCCGGACGCCCTCGTGACGGCGTTTCTCATCTCCTTCGAGGTGCCCGGTGGGGCGGCAACGGCTGAAATGGGCGTAGGGAAAGACCCCGTACCCTCGCCGGCGAGGAGTCCCGAGCCATGACCAAAGCCATCAAACTGCTGACCGCCCTGCCGCAGGCTCAGCGCGAGCGCCTCATGGAACTGGCTCACGAGGTGTCCTTCCCCGAGGACACCAGGATCTTCGAGGCCGGCGGCACCGCGGACCGCTTCTGGGTGATCCGCTCCGGAGCGGTCAACCTGGACCAGGAGGTGACGCCCCGCAGGCGCGTCACCGTCGCGAGCCTGGGCGCCGGCGATCTGCTCGGCTGGTCCTGGCTCTTCCCGCCGTACACCTGGGACTTCGGGGCGGTGGCCTTCAGCCAGGTCCGGGCGTACGAGTACGACGCCGCGGCGGTCCTCGCGCTGTGCGTGGAGGACCCGCTGCTCGGCCTGTCGCTGGTGCGCACCGTCGCCGAGATCCTCGCCAGCCGCCTGGAGGTCACCCGCGGCAAGCTCCTCGACGCCTACGTCGGGCGGCGGCCCGCGTGACCGGTCAGACGCGGTAGCGGCGCAGGGCCGGAACAGCGGCGGCCAGGACCAGCATCACGGCCACCACCAGCAGTCCGCCGCCCGCGACGGCCGCGCGCGGTCCGAGGACCGAGCCGGCGGTGCCGTGCAGCACGTCCGCCAGGCGCGGGCCGCCCGCGACCACCACGGTGAAGACCCCCTGCATCCGGCCCCGCATCTCGTCGGTCGCGGCGGAGAGCAGGATCGCGCCGCGGAAGACCATCGAGACCATGTCGGCCACCCCCGCCAGGGCCAGGAAGGACACGGCGATCCAGAGGTTGCGGCTCAGCCCGAACCCCGCGACGGCCGCGCCCCAGCCGACCACCGCGCCGATCACCATCAGACCGTGCCGGCGCGCCCGCGAGAAGGTGCCGGAGAAGAGCCCGCCGAGGACCGCGCCGATGGGGATCGCGGCGAACAGCAGGCCGAGCGCGAGCCCCTCGCCGTAGGGGGCGTAGGTCTGGGCGGCCAGTTGCGGGAACAGGGCGCGGGGCATGCCGAAGACCATCGCGATGATGTCGGCGAGGAACGACAACAGCAGCACCTTGTGCATGGAGATGTACCGGAAGCCCTCCACGATCTCGCGCACCCCGGCGCGCCGCGCCGTTGCGCCGGCCAACGGCGGCAGCGCCGGCAGCCGGTGGACCGCCCACACCGTCACGCACAGCGCCAGCGCGTCGATCAGGTACAGCTCGGGCAGCCCGATGACGGGGATCAGGGCGCCGGCGAGCAGCGGACCGACCACCTGTCCGGTCTGCATGACCGTCGACCCGAGCGCGTTGGCGGCGGGCAGCTGCTCCTCGGGGACCAGCCGGGCGATGGAGGCGGTCCGGGCGGGCGCGTTCAGTCCCCAGAAGGCCTGCTGCAGCGCGAGCAGCACCATCAGCGCGGCCACCGACTTCAGCCCGGTGGCCGCCTGGACGAAGAACAGCAGGGAGGTCGCACCGATACCGGTGTTGGTGATCAGCAGCAGCCTGCGGCGGTCCATGGTGTCCGCCACCGCCCCGCCCCACAGCGCGAACACGATCAGCGGCAGCAGCCCGGCGAGACTCGCCGCGCCGACCCAGGCGGAGGACCCGGTGATGTCGAAGATCTGCTTGGGCACGGCGACGGCGGTCAGCTGGCTGCCGACCGAGGTGACGATGGTCGACGTCCACAGCCGGCGGTAGGCCGGGATGCGCAGCGGGCGGGTGTCCATCGCCCAGCGGCGCCAGCCGCTCCGGGGCGGGGCCGCCGTGCTCTCGTCGGGGGTCTGTATGTCGGACTGGGTGCCGCTCTCGCTGGTGTCCACGGAGTTCCTGGTGTCCTGGTCTTCTCGATGCCCGCTACATCTTTCAGTTGCAGGTTCACTATCGCAGCAACATCCGTCGCCGCCGAACCGGTTGTCCCAGGATGCGGCCGCTCCGGGGGTGCGCGCGGCTCAGGATCCCGCCACGAGCAGCAGGCCGAGCCCGGTCATGGTCAGCGCCACCAGCCCGTCCAGCACCCGCCACGCGGCCGGCCCGGCGAGGTACCGGCCGAGCAGCCGGGCGCCGAAGCCGAGCGCGGCGAACCAGCAGAGGCTGGCCAGGGCGGCGCCGAGGCCGAAGGTCCAGCGCAGGTCGCCGCGGTCGGCGGCGAGGGAGCCGAGCAGGAACACGGTGTCCAGGTAGACGTGCGGGTTGAGCCAGGTCATGGCCAGGCAGGTGAGCACCGCACGGCGCCGGGAGCCCGCCGCCTCGCCCTCGGTGCGCAGGCCGCCGGTGCCTGGCCGCAGGACCCGGCGGGCGGCCAGCACGCCGTAGCAGAGCAGGAAGGCGCCGCCGATCAGACCGACCGCGCGGACGGCGCCCGGCCAGGCCACCACGAGGGCGCCCACCCCGCCGACGCCGAGCGAGATGAGGGCGGCGTCGGAGAGCGCGCAGATGCCGACGACCACGAGGACCGCATCCCGGCGGATGCCCTGGCGCAGCACGAAGGCGTTCTGGGCGCCGATGGCGACGATGAGCGAGAGGCCGCTGCCGAAGCCCGCGGCAGCGGCGGCGAGAGAGCTGGACATGACCTCGACGCTACGGAAGCGATCACCGCAGGTACAGCTAAGGTTTTTTACGTACCCTTAGCAGAGCTGAAGGCAGGCCTGAGGGAAGGCTGAGGGCAGGGCTGAGGGCAGGGCTGAAGACAGACAGGAGGATGTCCGTGGAGCTGCCGCTCGACCAGGTGCGGACGCTGCTGGCGGTGGTGGACGAGGGCACCTTCGACGCGGCGGCCGCGGCCCTGCGGGTGACGCCGTCGGCGGTCAGCCAGCGGGTGAAGGCGCTGGAGCAGCGCACGGGCCGGGTGCTGCTGCGACGGACCAAACCGGTGCGGCCGACGGAGTCGGGCGAGGTGCTGGTCCGGTTCGCCCGGCAGCTGGCGCGGCTGGAGCGGGACGCGCGCGGTGAGCTGGGCATGAGCGGCGCCGGCGCCGGTGAGCCCACCCGGGTCCCGGTCGCGGTGAACGCGGACTCGCTGGCGACGTGGTTCCTGGGAGCGCTGTCCGGTCTGCCGGGCGTCTACGTCGAACTGCGCCGGGAGGACGAGGACCACACGGCTGCCCTGTTGCGGGAGGGGCTGGTGATGGCGGCGGTGACGTCGTCGTCGCAGGCGGTGCCGGGGTGTTCGGTGCGGGCGCTGGGGCGGATGCGGTATCTGCCGGTGGCGGCGCCGGAGTTCGCGGCGGACCGTCTGGCGGGAGCGCTGCCGGATGCGCTCGCCGCGGCGCCGGTGATCGTGTTCGACCGGGTCGACGACTTCCAGGACGGGTTCGTCCGGCGGCTGGGCGGTGCGGCCGCGAGTGCGCTGCGGCACTACGTGCCGACGTCCGAGGGGTTCGTGGACGCGGTCACGGCGGGGCTGGGGTGGGGGATGGTGCCGGAGGCCCAGGCGCGACCGCGGCTGCGGGAGGGGCGGTTGGTGCGGATCGGCGGGCCGGAGTGGTGGGTCGACGTGCCGTTGTACTGGCAGCAGTGGAAGTTGGACTCGCCGGCTCTGGTGGCGGTGGCGGAGGCGGTCATACGTACGGCGGGGGGTGCGTTGCGCCAGCCGTAGGGGGCGTCCGGTTCAAGGCGCTTGCAAGGACCGTTCCGCGCTGTCCAGGAGCATCTCCAGCGCCGTGGGATAGGCACTCGTCACCATGCGTCTCGCCAGCAGGCGGGACGCCTCCGCGATGCGGGGGTGGGTGGTGTGCGGGAGGCGGGCGTAGGTGGAGTGCCACTTGTCCTCGTCGGCTCGCCGGGAGTCCTTCGGGAGGGTGAGGGACGCCGCGTCCAGGGCCGCGAAGGCCAGGGTCTGGTCGATGAAGGCGTGGTAGATGCGGACGGTGTCGGCCAGGGTGAAGCCCGCCGTGCGCAGGACGTCCAGGACCGCTTCGTCGGCGGCCAGTTCATGGGCTCGTCCGGTCACCCGGTTCGTCGTCAGCAGGGCCGCCTGCGGGTGGGACACGTACTGCGCGTGGACGCGCAGGCCGATCGTGCGCAGGTCGGTGCGCCACTCCCCCATCGGCGTCCAGCCGGCCAGCGCCTGGCCGATGAGCGCGTCGCCGATCGCCAGGGTCAGGTCGTCCATGCCCCGGAAGTAGCGGTACAGGGTGCTGGGGTCGCAGTCGAGGGCGAGGCCCAGGCGGCGGGCGGTCAGGCCGGTGCTGCCGTGCTCGCGCAGCAGGCGCAGCGCCGTCTCGACGATCAGCCGCTCGGAGAGCACCGTGCCGCCGCGGGTGGGGCGGCGCCTGCGGCGCTTCTCCTCCGGCACGACCGGTTTGGCCATCGCTCACACTCCCCTGCGTCCTTATGCCAACGCCATTGACCTTACGTGACGGCTCGGCGTTTCATTCCGGCCAGGGCGCCCCCCGTAGTCGACCTCGCTCTCTGTCCGAGAAGGAGATTCCCGCATGCGTGTACTGCTCGTGGGTGCCGGTGGTGTGGGCACGGCGATCACCCGGATCGCGGCCCGGCGGCCGTTCTACGACCTGATGGTGGTCGCCGACCACGACCCGGCCCGTGCCGAGGCGGCGGTGGCGGCCGTCGGCGACGACCGGTTCCGCGCCGAGCGCGTCGACGCCGGCGACGAGGCGGCCGTCGCCGCGCTGCTGGCCCGGCACGGCTGCGACGTCCTGGTCAACGCCACCGACCCGCGTTTCGTGATGCCCCTGTTCCGGGCCGCCGGTACGGCGGGCGCCGACTACCTCGACATGGCCATGTCGCTGTCGCGGCCGCATCCCGAGCGGCCCTACGAGGAGTGCGGGGTCAAGCTGGGCGACGAGCAGTTCGCGCTGGCCGCGGAGTGGGAGCGGGCGGGGACGCTGGCACTGGTCGGGATGGGGGTGGAGCCCGGCCTGTCGGACGTGTTCGCGCGGTACGCGGCCGACGAACTCTTCGACGAGATCGAGGAGATCGGCGTCCGCGACGGCGCGAACCTGACCGTGGACGGCTACGACTTCGCACCCTCCTTCAGCATCTGGACCACCATCGAGGAGTGCCTCAACCCGCCCGTCGTGTACGAGCGGGGGCGCGGCTGGTTCACCACCGCGCCGTTCAGCGAGCCCGAGGTGTTCGACTTTCCCGCGGGCATCGGGCCGGTGGAGTGCGTGAACGTCGAGCACGAGGAGGTGCTGCTCGTGCCGCGCTGGGTGGACGCGCGGCGGGTCACCTTCAAGTACGGGCTGGGCCGGGAGTTCATCGAGACGCTGAAGACGCTGCACCTGCTGGGCCTGGACCGCACCGACCCGGTGGCCGTGCCCGGCGCCGACGGGCCGGTCTCGGTCTCGCCCCGGGACGTGGTCGCCGCGTCGCTGCCCGACCCGGCGACGCTGGGCGGCCGCATGCGCGGCAAGACGTGTGCGGGCACCTGGGTGCGCGGGACCAGGGACGGCAGGCCGCGTGAGGTGTATCTTCACCACGTTGTCGACAACGAGTGGTCCATGGCGGAGTACGGTTGTCAGGCCGTGGTGTGGCAGACGGCCCTCAACCCGGTCGTCGCCCTCGAACTCCTGGCCACCGGCGCGTGGTCGGGCTCGGGGGTCCTCGGCCCGGAGGCGTTCCCGGCGCGCCCGTTCCTCGACCTGCTGACCGAGTACGGCTCCCCGTGGGGACTGCGCGAACAGTGACCGCCGCGATTCCCACGGGACTTGGCCGTTTCAGCCGCGCCCGGACCGGTGACCCGGTCCGGGCAACGTACACACCCACGGCAGAATCGACCTGGATCGCAGGTGACTTCGATGGACGACTGGCGAGACCACGCCGAGTGCCGCTACGAGGATCCGGACCTCTTCTTCCCGATCGGCACCACCGGCCCGTCACTGCATCAGACACGGCAGGCGAAAGCCGTCTGCGAGCGCTGTCCGGTGCGGGAGCCCTGCCTGCGCTGGGCGATGGAGACGGGCCAGGCCGTCGGTGTCTGGGGCGGTACGACCGAGGCGGAACGCCGGCTGCTGATCCGGCGCCGGCAACGGGCGGAACGCAGGCTCAGCTGACGTCGGCCGGGGCGGCCGCGGCCGGCAGCCGCAGGGTGAACTCGGCGCCCTTGCCGGGTTCGCTGCGCGCCTCGGCGCTGCCGTCGTGGGCGGCGAGCAGGTGCCGCACGATCGGCAGGCCGAGGCCGCTGCCTCCGGTGCGGCGGCTGCGCGACTTCTCGGCGCGCCAGAACCGCTCGAAGACATGCGGGAGATCGGCGGCGGCGATGCCCTGGCCGGTGTCGGTGACGGTGAGGACGACGTCGTCGCCGTCCCGGCGGGCGGCCAGGGTCACCGTGCCGTCGGCGGGGGTGTGCCGGATCGCGTTGGAGACCAGGTTGCCGAGGGCCTGGCGCATCCGCACCGGGTCGGCGTGGAGCCAGGCGCCGCCGTCGGCGTCGGTCAGGAGGGCGACCCCGGCCGTGTCGGCGGCGACCCCGTAGGCGGCGGCGACCTGGTCGACCAGGTCGGCGGCGCGTACCGGTTCGCGGTGCACGCGCAGGGTGCCGGCGTCGGCGGCGGCCAGGTCCTGGAGGTCGTCGATGATCCGCTGCAGGACCAGCGACTCCTCGTGCAGGGAGGCCAGCAGGGCCGGGTCGGGGTCGACGAGACCGTCCCGGGTGACCTCCAGCCAGCCGCGGATGTTGGTGAGGGGGCTGCGCAGTTCGTGGGCGATGTCGCTGACCATCGCCTTGCGCTGCTCCTCCAGGCGTTCCCGGCGCTCGGTGAGGTCGTTGAACGCCTCGGCCAGCAGCCCGGTCTCGTCCCGCGTGCGCACCGGTGCCCGGACGTGCAGTTCGGGGGGCTGCCGCACGGCGGCGGTGAGCGCGCGCAGCGGTCGTACCAGCCGCATGGCGACGACGACGGTCACGGCGACGGTGACGGCGAGGACCAGGCCGGCCGCGCCGACGATCCGGGCCTTGTTGGCCGCGGACATGTCGAAGCGGGGCGTGGTCTGGTCGCCGATACCGAGGAAGAGTTCGGCGGCCGGGGCGACGTACGGTTCCAGCTGGGCGCGCCGGGCGCTGGTGACGCAGTTCTTCGCGAACTGGTCCGTCTTCTGCTCGTCCCCCCGCTTGGTGACCAGGAACCCGCCGGAGACGGGGTTGCGTCCGGTCGTGTCGTAGGTGAGGTCGAGCGGGCCGGCGAGGTCCAGGTTCCTGGCCCGCAGGCAGGGGCGGGCGAGGTCCGTGAGCGCGGCGAGCGCCCTGGTCTCGGTGGCGGTCGGATGGTCGAGCGCGTCGCGTGTCTCGGCCGTCGGCCGGCCATAGGCGTTGCCGCAGCCGACCTTGAGCTCCAGGGGCGTGTCCCGTGCGTCGTCGAGGTCGACGTGCGGCCGTCCGCTCGGGGTGTGGCGGACGGTGGTCTCGACGCCCACCTGGCCGAAACACGCCTTCTGTTTCAGCGCGATCGCGTCCAGCTCCTCGCGCTCCGCCGCGGTGAGCCGGAACGGGCCCACCGCGCGCGGGTCGATGCCGCTGAGCTGAGCGCCGGACTCGGTGTACGTGTCGGTGTGCAGGGGGTCCACGGCGGCGGCCGGCCGCGGGGGCAGCGGGGTGTCGTGCGGCGCCGAGTCGGCGATCAGCGTGCGGTCGGCGGTGGTCAGCGCGATCCTGCGCCCGGTCTTCGCCGCCAGTGCGCGGACGGTGGCCCGCACGCCGGTCCAGTCGGCGTGGTCCGCCGCGTACCCGCTGAGCTCGGCGAGGATCCTGTTGTCGGCGGCCAGGTCCTGCCCCTGCTCCTCCTCCAGCGCGTTGGTGGTGGTCGTCACGGCGAGCCAGGCGGTGGCGGCCACGGAGCAGACGGCGATCAGCACCGAGGTGAACAGCAGCCGGACCAGCAGGCGTTTGCGCCACGGTATCCGGGGCTTCACGGCCGGCCGCCGGTCAGCTTGTAGCCGACGCCGAACACGGTCACCAGCCGCACCGGGCGCCGGGGATCGGCCTCGATCTTCCGGCGCAGGTTCATCACATGGACGTCGACGGCGCGTTCGGTGGAGGACCGGTCGAAGCCCCGGGTGCACTGCAGCAACTGCCGCCGGGAGAACACCCGGTCCGGTTCCCCGGCCATGGCCAGCAGGATCTGGAACTCGGCCGGGGTCACCTCCACCGGCTCCCCGTCGCAGTGGACCGTGTGGCGCACGGGGTCGACGCTGATGCCGGCGGCGGCCACGGCGGGCTCCTGCTCCCGGGCGGCGGCGGCCCGCCCGCTGCGCCGCAGGATGGTCCGGATCCGGGCCATCAGCTCACGCGGGCTGTACGGCTTGGTCATGTAGTCGTCGGCGCCCAGTTCCAGGCCGAGCAGCAGGTCGTCCTCGTCGGACCGGGCCGTGAGCATCAGCACCGGGATCTCCGGGTCGCCGCCGCGCAGCACCCGGCAGACCCCGAATCCGTCGATCACCGGAAGCATCAGGTCCAGGACGACCAGGTCGGGCCCGAGCCGCCGGGCCGCGTCCAGCGCCGCCGACCCGTCATGGACCACGGTCGCGGTATGCCCCTCGGCGAGCAGTGACCTCCGGATCAGCTCGGCCTGCATCTCGTCGTCCTCGGCGACCAGCACATGTGCGCACACAGGTTCGGATCCTAAGCGGAGTTCCGGCCGTCTACCGGGCGAGCCAGTCGGCGTACCCCATCACGACGACCGGATGCCGGTCCGGGTCCAGGGCGCGCAGCAGTTCCTTCATGTGCGCCTTGGCGACGCTCACACAGGCGTGCGTCGGCCCGCCGTGGTCGACGTGCAGCCAGACACCGCCACCGCGGCTCTGGCCCATCGGCCGGGTCCAGTCGAGCGGTGAAGTACCCGGCTTCCGGTTGTAGTTGATGGCGATGACGTAGTCGAAGGAACCCTCCAGCGGCTCGCCCTCGAACCCGGTGCCGGGCGAGGTGAACCCGTAGGACTGGTGGTACGGCAGCCTGCTCCCGGGGTCGGCGAGCAGGCCTCCGGCGTCGGTCAGCCCGTACACCCCGACGGGCGAGCGCAGGTCCCCGGCCAGGTGGTGCTCGCTCCAGCCGTCCCTGCCGTTGTGCGCGGGCCAAGGGGCGCCGGGCTGCCAGACGTTGTCGTCACGTTCGTAGAGGACGACGGTGGAGAGCGGCGAGTCCTTACCGCGCCCGGAGGCGACGACCACCTGTTCCGCCCGCCCGGGTACGGCGGCCGTGGTCCTGGGCCCCAGGCCGGGTATGCCGCTCGGCCGCGGGCTGCCGCTGCCGGGGACGGGGGAGACCGTCGCCCGCTCCGGCCGGTCGTCGCCCGGCCGACTCGGCACGGCCTCGGCGCCTCCCCCGCAGCCGGAGAGCAGGAGGGGGGAGGCGGAGAGGAGGGCAACGGCAGTTCTGCGATGGATCATGCGACCGACCCTGACCGACGGATGTAAGAAACTCGTCAGCTTCAGACGCCCGTTGCCGAAAGCGCCCCGTCAAGGGCGGGGGGACCTGCGCGAGAACCCCCCACCGGCCCGCACTCGAACCGCTGCTACGGCTACGGCTTGCCCTTCTTGTACAGCCACGTCTGGAACAAGGAACCGAGATCGTTTCCCGACTGCCCCTCCGCCAGCTTCACAAACTCCGCGGTCGTCCCGTGCCCGTACCGGTGCTCTGAGGCCCACATCCGCAGGATCCGGAAGAACACCGGGTCGCCGACCGCCTTCCGCAGCTCGTGCAGGGCCATCGCCCCCCGCGCGTACACCGGTTCACCGAAGATGTTCTTCCCGCTTCCCGGATCCCCGGGCGGGTACGCCCACAGCTCGTCGCTCGCCGGCTTGGCGTACAGCGCGTCGAAGGTCTTCTGCGCGCTGTCGCCCCCGTGCTGCTCGCTGTACAGCCACTCGGCGTAGGTGGCGAAGCCCTCGTTGAGCCAGATGTCCTTCCAGGCGGTGAGGGAGACCGAGTCGCCGAACCACTGGTGGGCGTTCTCGTGCACGAGCGTGCTGAGGTCGGGTGCCGAGTCGTAGACCGGCCGGCCCTGCGTCTCCAGGGCGTACCCCACGTTCGGCGCGTGGTCGACGATCGACCCGGCGGAGCGGAACGGATACGGCCCGAACAGCTTGCTCTCCCACTCCAGCACGGACGGCAGCTTCTTCAGCACCGCCGCCGACCCGCTCGCCTCGCGCGGGTCGACCGCGTTGTAGACCTTGATCCCGTCCCGGGTGGTGTACTGCTGGACGGTGAACTTGCCGACGGTGGCGGTGGCGAGGTACGCGGCCATCGGTTCCGTCTGCCGCCACCGGAAGGTGGTACGGGCACCGGACGTGTGCTGCCCGAGGAGGACGCCGTTGGCGACCGCGGTGCGGCCCTTGGGCACGGTGATCGTGAAGTCGTACGACGACTTGTCCCTGGGGTGGCTGTTCGCCGGGAACCAGGTCATCGCGCCCTGCGGCTCCCCGGCGACGAACGCGCCGTCGTCGGTGCGGATCCAGCCGTCGGCCGAGCCGTCGGGGTCGGTTGCCTGCTTGGGCGTGCCGTTGTACGTCACCGTGACCCGGAAGTCCCGGCCCTTCGCGAGCGCGCGCGAGGGGGTGACGACGAGTTCCTGTCCGCTGCGGCTGAACCGGGCGGTCCGGCCGTCGACGGTCACCCCGGTGACCTTCAGGCCGCTGAGGTCGAGGTCGAAGCGGGTCAGCTTCTGGGTGGCGCGGGCGGTGAGGACCGCCTTGCCGTCGAGGTGCCGCGAGGAGGTGTCGTAGCGCAGCGTCAGGTCGTAATGGCTGACGTGGTAGCCGCCGTTGCCGCTGAGCGGGAAGTAGGGGTCGCCCGCGCCCGCGGCACCGATCGTGCTCGCCGAGGCCGTTCCGGCGCCGGCCAGCAGGGCCGCCACGGCGACCGGCACGGTGGCGAGGACTGCCTCGCGGCGGAGGACTGCGGTACGTCTGCTTGCGCCCTGCACATGAGCTCCTTGGGGGTGGCCAGTGATCAACAGCCCCACAGCCTAGGCGCGCGGGTGGCGGTGTTTCCCCCTCATTCTGGTCAAGCTCCGCCGCGTCGGCAGCCCGTGGCGCGGACCCGCGCATACGCTCGCGGGACCGTCGGCGAGCCGAGAGGTGCAGCGATCGTGAGCGTGCGCGTGCGCAGGATCTATGAGCCGCCCGAGCCGGAGGACGGGGTGCGCGTCCTGGTGGACCGGCTCTGGCCGCGCGGGGTGTCCAAGGAGGACGCGCACGTGGACGAGTGGCCGAAGGGGCTGACGCCGTCGGACGAGCTGCGGCGCTGGTTCCATGACGGCGGCTCCTACGAGGAGTTCACCCGCCGTTACGAGGCGGAGCTGGCCGCTCCCGGGGCCGCCGAACTCCTCGACGCCCTGCGGACGTCGGTGCGCGAGGGCCGAGTGACCCTGCTCACCGCATCCAGAACCCCGACCGAGAGCCACGCCACAGTACTGGCCCGCCTCCTCTCCGACTGACAGCACCCTCAAAGGCTGCGCGACCGGCCACGACGACGCCGCGGACGAAGACGACGAGACAGCGCCCCAAAGGGGCGCGGGGAACGGCGCGACCAGCCACGACGACGCCGCGGACGAAGACGGCGCCGGCAGCGCACCGCGGCCTGCCGGCGCTTCGCTCACGCGCTCTGCTTCGCCGCCGCCCGCCCCGCCGCCCGCCCCGAGAACAGGCAGCCGCCCAGGAACGTGCCCTCCAGCGCGTTGTACCCGTGCACGCCGCCGCCGCCGAAGCCGGCCACCTCGCCGGCCGCGTAGAGCCCGCCGATCGGCTGCCCGTCGGTGCCGAGCGCGCGGGAGTCCAGGTCGGTCTGGATGCCGCCGAGGGTCTTGCGGGTCAGGACGTGCAGCTTGACGCCGATCAGCGGCCCCGCGGCCGGGTCGAGGATGCGGTGCGGGGCGGCCACTCGGCCGAGCCGGTCGCCGATGTAGCGGCGGGCGTTGTGGATGCCCTGGACCTGGGAGTCCTTGCTGTAGGAGTTGGTGATCTGGAGGTCGCGGGCGACGATCTGGCGGCGCACCTCGGCCGCGTCGAGGAGCGGCTTGCCGGTGAGGCCGTTCATCTTCTCGACGAGCTGCTCCAGGGAGCGCGCGGTGACGAAGTCCGCGCCGTGGTCGAGGAAAGCCTGGACGGGGCCCGGCGCCCCCTTGCCGAGCAGCCGGTCGCGCAGCACGGCCTTGCGGTCCTTGGCGGTGATGTCGGGGTTCTGCTCGGAGCCGGAGAGCGCGAACTCCTTCTCGACGATCTTGCGGGTGAGGACGAACCAGGAGTGGTCGTGCCCGGCGATGTCCTCGGTGGTGCGCAGGTACCGCAGCGTGCTGAGGGTGTCGTAGCCCGGCAGGCAGGGGTCGGGCAGGCGGCGGCCGAGCGCGTCGAGCCAGATCGAGGACGGGCCCGGCAGAATGCGGATGCCGTGGCCGGGCCAGACCGGGTTCCAGTTCTGCAGTCCCTCGGTGTAGTGCCACATGCGGTCGCGGTTGACCAGCCGGACGCCGGCCTCGGCGCTGATGTCGAGCATCCGGCCGTCCACGTAGGCGGGGACGCCCGTGACCATCTCGGCGGGGGGCGTGCCGAGGCGTTCGGGCCAGTAGCGGCGGACGATGTCGTGGTTGGCGCCGATCCCGCCGGTGGTGACGACGACGGCCTGGGCGGTCAGTTCGAAGTCGCCGACCCGGTCGCGGTTCGAGGCGACACCGCGCGGCGCGTCGTCCGGGGCGAGGACGGTGCCCCGTACGCCCCGCGCCTCGCCGTTCTCGATGACGAGTTCGTCGACCTGGTGGCGGTGGTGGAAGGTGAGCAGGCCGTCACGGGCGGCCTGCCGGGCGTACCGGGCGAAGGGTTCGACCACGCCGGTGCCGGTGCCCCAGGTCACGTGGAAGCGGGGGACGGAGTTGCCGTGGCCGTGGGCGCGCAGGTCGCCGCGCTCGGCCCAGCCGACCGTCGGCAGCAGGCTGATGCCGTGGCTCTGCAGCCAGGGCCGCTTCTCCCCCGCCGCGAACTCCACATAGGCCCGTGCCCAGCGCACCGCCCAGGAGTCCTCGTCGTCCTCGCGGTCGAACTGGGCGCTGCCCCGCCAGTCGCTCCAGGCGAGGTCCAGGGAGTCCTTGATGCCGAGGCGGCGCTGTTCGGGCGAGTCGACGAGGAAGAGCCCGCCGAACGACCAGAACGCCTGCCCGCCGAGGTTGGCGGCGTTCTCCTGGTCGACCAGGGCGACGCGCCTGCCCCTGCTGGTGAGTTCGTGGGCCGCGACCAGGCCGGCGAGACCGGCTCCGACGACGATGACGTCCGCGTCCATGGCGACGCCTTTCTTATCCGGATCGGGTGCTGCCGTCGGTCAGCAGCGCGGTGAGGAGTTGCCCCAGCCAGGCACGGGCCCGGTCCACGTCCCTGTCGAGCAGCAGCTGGACGGTGACCCCGTCGTACGCGGCGACCACGGCGTGGGCCGCGCCCTCGGCATCGCCGAGGACCGTGGGGATCGGGGTGTGGCCGCGGGCCCTGACGAGCCGGTCGGCGATGGCCCGGCGGAGCCGGGTGCGGTGGTCGAGGAGGAGTTCGGCGACGGCCGGGTCCCGGGCCGCGTGCACCAGGAAGTCGGTCTTCACCAGCAGCCAGTCCACGTCGAGGAGCAGCACCTCGGTGACCCGGTCCACGGAGGCCGGTACGTCGAGGTCGGGTCCGTCGCCGGCGAGCGCGTCGGCGACCTGCCGGGCGATGAGGTCGGCGCGCTCCCGGTAGAGGGCGAAGAACAGTTCGTCGAGGGTGGCGAAGTTGGAGTAGAAGGCGCCCCGGCTGAACCCGGCGGCCTCGCAGATCTCCTCGATGGAGACCCGCCCGAAGCCCTTGGCGGCGAACACGGTGAAGGCGGCGGCGAGCAGCCGGGCGCGGGTCTGCTCCCGCCGCCGGGTCACGCGCTGAGGCGCGTCGTCGTGCCCTGTCATGGTGCCTGCCTCCGTTCGATACACCAATGTATCGGATGCACTGATGTATCGAAAGAGCCGACGACCTTTCGGTGGGCTCACCGACGGAGATCACCGACGGAGATCAAATAAGAACATCTTTTCGATTACGGAGTACCCTGGGCGTCATGGCCACGCACCTCCAGGGCTCCCTGTTCGACCAGACCGACGATCTGCGGCTCGGCAGCCTCGACGGCATCGGCCGGACCGTCCTCGGCTCCGGTGCCTGGATCGACGAGCTGCCCGGCTGGCTGAGCGGCGCCGACGCCCTGTTCGAACAGCTGGCGGCGGAGGTCCCCTGGCACGCCGAGCGCCGCACGATGTACGACCACGTCGTGGACGTACCGCGCCTGCTCGCCTTCTACGGCGCGGACGACCCGCTGCCCCACCCCGTCCTCGCCGAGGCCCGCTCCGCCCTCACCCGCCACTACGCCGGCGAACTGGGCGAGCCGTTCGCCACGGCCGGGCTCTGCTACTACCGCGACGGCCGGGACAGCGTCGCCTGGCACGGCGACCGGATCGGGCGGGGCTCCCGCGAGGACACCATGGTCGCGATCCTCTCCGTGGGCGCGCCCCGCGACCTGCTGCTGCGGCCGCGGCGCGGCGGCCCCTCGGTCCGCCGGCCGCTGGGCCACGGCGACCTGATCGTGATGGGCGGCTCCTGCCAGCGCACCTGGGAGCACTGCGTACCGAAGACGACCCGGGCCGCCGGGCCGCGGATCAGCATCCAGTTCCGGCCGCACGGGGTGCGATGACCCGGACCTCGGCGTCGGCCGGTCCGCCGTATGTGATTGGCTGTGCTCCGTTTCGATCTGCGCGAACGGGCGAGCCGGAGTGAGCATGCGGGCAGAGGTACACGAAGTCGGCAAGGGCGCCTACCTGGTGCACGGCCGGCACACCAACTGGGTGATCCTGAAGGACGGTGACGCCGTCACGCTGGTGGACACCGGTTACCCCGGTGACCGGCCGGGGCTGCTCGGCTCCCTGGTGGAGGTGGGCAGCTCACCGGAGGCGGTGGCGGCCGTGCTGATCACGCACGCGCACAACGACCACCTCGGCTCGGCCGAGTACCTGCGCGCCGCCCACGGCACGCCGGTCTACCTCCACGAGGCCGAGGTGCCGCACGCCCGGCGGGAGTACCTCCAGCAGGTGTCCGTGGGCGAGGTGGTGAAGAACGCCTGGCGGCCGGGTGTGGTGCCGTGGCTGGTGCACGTGCTGCGGGTCGGCGGCACCGAGCAGCACCCGGTCACGGCGCCTGCGGCGTTCCCGGTCGCCGACGGCCCCCTGGACCTTCCCGGCCGTCCGGTCCCGGTGCACACCCCTGGACACACCGACGGGCACACCGTCTACCACCTGCCCGACGCCGGAATCGTGATCTCCGGGGACGCCCTGGTGAGCGGCCACCGCACCTCGCGGATCCAGGGCCCGCAACTGCTGCCCGACATGTTCCACCACGAGCGGACCCGGGCCGTCGCCTCGCTGGATCTGATCGGCGCCCTCGACGGCGACGCTCTGCTGCCCGGCCATGGCCCGCTGCACCGCGGTTCCGTGCGGGCGGCCGCCGAGCGGGCCCGGCAGCTGGCCTCGTGACCCTCCGGCCTTAAGGTTCGTGCCATGGCCTTGCAGATCAACGCCACCAACCCGGAGCACCCCGCGCTCCTGCTGGAACTCCCCTGGGACGTCCCGCTGGAGGAGTGGCCCGAGGACTACCTCGTGCCGCTCCCCCGCGGCATCTCCCGGCACGTGGTGCGCTACGCGCGGGCCGGTGACGAGGTCCTGGCGGTGAAGGAGCTGGCCGAGCGCCCGGCGCTGCGCGAGTACGAGCTGCTGCGCGACCTGGACCGGCTCGGCATCCCGGCGGTCGACCCGCTCGCGGTGATCACCGGCCGCCTCGACGCGGACGGCGAACCGCTGGAGTCGGTGCTGGTCACCCGGCACCTGGGCGGCTCCATGCCGTACCGCTCGATGTTCGAGACGACCATGCGCCCGGCCACCATGCACCGCCTCATGGACGCCCTGGCGGTGCTGCTGGTCCGCCTGCACCTGGCCGGGTTCGCCTGGGGCGACTGCTCGCTGTCCAACACCCTGTTCCGGCGGGACGCGGGCGCGTACGCGGCGTACCTGGTGGACGCCGAGACCGGCGACCTGCACCAGCAGCTGAGCAACGGGCAGCGGGAGTACGACCTCGACCTGGCCCGGGTGAACATCAGCGGGGAACTGCTCGACCTGGAGGCCTCGGGGGCGCTGCACCCCTCGCTGGACCCGATCGAGTTCGGGTTCGAGATCTGCACCCGGTACGGCGAGCTGTGGGACGAGCTGACCCGGACCTCGGTGTATCCGGCGGGCAAGTACCACTACATCGAGCGCCGGATCCGGCGGCTCAACGACCTCGGTTTCGACGTCGCGGAGATGCAGATCCAGCACTCCTCCAACGGCGACACGGTCACCTTCGTGCCGAAGGTCGTCGACGCCGGCCACCACCAGCGCCAGCTGCTGCGGCTGACCGGCCTGGACGCCGAGGAGAACCAGGCGCGGCGGCTGCTCAACGACCTGGAGAGCTGGATGGCCACCCAGGACGACTACGCCCCCGGCGACCCCCTGGCGGCCCGCCCCGAGGTGCTGGCCCACCGGTGGGTGCGGGACGTCTTCCGCCCCACCGTGCGGGCCGTGCCGCTGGAGCTGCGCGGATCCATGGACCCGGCGGAGATCTACCACGAGCTGCTCGAACACCGCTGGTACCTGTCCGAGCGGGCGCAGCACGACATAGGCCTGGACAACGCGGTCGAGGACTACATCGAGAACGTGCTGCCCAAGGCCCGGGAGACCCTGGAGCCGGTCACCCCCGAATGAGCCCGGAGCGGGTCCTGGCGCGGACTCCCGCGTGGGCCCCGGCCCGGGTCACTCGTGCGGTACGACGGCCACCGGACAGTCGGCGTGGTGCAGCACGCCGTAGGCGACGGAGCCGATGCGGGCGCCGACCGCCGTGCGGTGGGCGCCCCGCCCGACGACCATCAGCTGGGCCCGGCCGGCCGCCGAGAGCAGCACCTGCCCCGCGCTGCCCATCTCCACGTGCTCGGCGACCGGCACGTCCGGGAACCGCTCGCGCAGCGGCCGGACCGCCTCGGACAGCGCCTCCTTCTCGAAGGGCTCCATGCCGCCGGACTCGTCGAGCAGCTTCAGCGAGCCCGGACTGTAGGCGAAGACCGGCGGCAGGGTCCAGGCCCGCACCACCCGGACCGCAGCGCCCCGCGCCGCCGCCGTCCGGAACGCGAACTCCAGCGCAGCCGCGCTGTCCTCCGCGCCGCCCTGCTGGCCCACGACGACCTCCCGCCCTGCGGCCTCCGCGGCGGGCCGGTCACCGGCGCGCACCAGCACCACCGGACGCGCGGCCTCGGCGATCACCTGCTGTCCGACCGAGCCCAGCAGGAACCCGACGACCCGGCCGTGCCCGCGCGACCCCAGCGCCAGCAGCTCGGCCCCGGCCGCCGCGTCGACCAGCACCTCGACCGGGCCGCCCTCCAGCACGTCGACGCTCACCGTGAGCTCCGGATGGCGCCCGGCGACGGCCCGCACGGACTCGGCCACCCCGTCGGACACCCACCCGCGCTGGGCCTCCCGGTCACCGCCGAGCGCCTCGTGCGCCTCGTACCGCCAGGCGTGCACCACGCGCAGCGGCAGGCCCCGGCGCACCGCTTCCCGGGCCGCCCAGTCGAGAGCGGCCAGGCTCTCCTCCGTACCGTCGACCCCTGCCGTGATCGGGCGTGTCATGCACCGGCCTCCCTGTCGGTTCCGCGTCCGGGTGATCAGTCTCGCGCACTCACGGGTGCCCGCTGTGCACCGCCGTACAAGAGCGAAGAAGGGCGATCGACCATACGATGGGCGGGAACCGGTACGGCGACCGTGCTCCTCGCGGAGGACCCGCCCTACCGTGGAACCAACGGCTCGGGGTGGGAGACGTATGGCACAGGCTGCCGACGCAGCACGGACCGTCATCATGACCGTGGACGACGACCCGGGGGTCTCCCGTGCCGTCGCCCGAGACCTGCGGCGGCGCTACGGCGCGTCGTACCGGATCGTGCGCGCGGAGTCCGGGGAGTCGGCGCTGGACGCGCTGCGGGAGCTGAAGCTGCGCGGCGACCTGGTGGCCGTGATCCTGGCCGACTACCGGATGCCGCAGATGAACGGCATCGAGTTCCTGGAACAGGCCCTGGACGTGTACCCCGGCGCGCGCCGGGTGCTGCTGACCGCGTACGCGGACACCAACGCGGCGATCGACGCGATCAACGTCGTCGATCTGGACCACTATCTGCTCAAGCCGTGGGATCCCCCGGAGGAGAAGCTCTACCCGGTTCTCGACGACCTGCTCGACGCCTGGCGGGCCAGCGACTACAAGCCGGTGCCGGCCACCAAGGTCGTCGGGCACCGCTGGTCGGCCCGCTCCTCGGACGTGCGGGAGTTCCTGGCCCGCAACCAGGTGCCGTACCGCTGGTACTCGGTGGAGGAGCCGGAGGGACAGCGTCTGCTGACGGCGGCCGAGGCCGACGGGGAGCGGCTGCCGCTGGTGATCACACCGGACGGCACACCCCTGGTGGAACCCGAGGCCCCGGAGCTGGCCGCGCACGTGGGGCTCGCGACCACGCCCACGGCCGACTTCTACGACCTGGTGGTCATCGGCGGCGGCCCCGCCGGGCTCGGCGCGGCCGTGTACGGGGCGTCGGAAGGGCTGCGGACCGTGCTCGTGGAGCGGTCGGCGACCGGCGGGCAGGCCGGGCAGAGCTCGCGGATCGAGAACTACCTGGGCTTCCCCGACGGGGTGTCGGGCGCCCAGCTCACCGACCGGGCCCGGCGGCAGGCGGCCAGGTTCGGCGCGGAGATCCTGACCGCCCGCGAGGTCACGGCTCTGGAGGTCAACGGGGCCGCGCGGGTGGTGCGGTTCTCGGACGGCTCGGCGGTCGCGGCGCACAGCGTGATCCTGGCGACCGGTGTGCAGTACCGGCAGCTGGAGGCCGCGGGCTGCCTCGACCTGACCGGCTGCGGGGTGTACTACGGCTCCGCGCTCACCGAGGCGACCTCCTGCCAGGGCCAGGACGTGTACATCGTCGGCGGCGCCAACTCGGCGGGCCAGGCGGCGATGTACCTGTCCCGGTTCGCCAAGTCGGTGACCCTGCTGGTACGCGGCCCCGATCTGGCGGCCTCGATGTCGTACTACCTGATCCAGCAGATCAACGAGGCGCCGAACATCAGCGTGCGCAGCCACACGGTGGTGGACGCGGCGCACGGTGCCGAGCGGCTGGAGCAGCTGACCCTGCGCCATGTGCAGAGCGGGGAACGGGAACAGGTCGACGCCCAGTGGATGTTCGTGTTCATCGGGGCGGCACCGCTGACCGGCTGGCTCGGCGACACGGTACTGCGCGACGAGCGCGGTTTCATCCTGGCCGGGCCGGACCTGACCGTCGACGGACGGCCGCCGGCCGGCTGGGAGCTGGACCGGCCGCCGTACCATCTGGAGACCAGCATCCCCGGCGTGTTCGTGGCGGGCGACGCCCGCGCCGAGTCCGCCAAGCGCGTCGCGTCCGCCGTCGGAGAGGGAGCCATGGCAGTCATGCTCGTCCACCGGTATCTGGAGCAGTCGTGAGCGGGCAGCTGATGCCGTGCAGCCCGAAGGAGATCGGCGCGCTGTTCCTGTTCGAGAAGTTGGAGCCGGAGCAGCTCGGGCGGCTGTGCGCGGCGGGCCGGGTGGAGCTGTTCCAGCCGGGGCCGGTCTACACCGAGGGTGACCCGGCCACCTGCTTCTACGTGATGATCGAGGGCACGGTGGTGCTCTCCCGGCGGGTCGCCGGCGACGACGTCGAGGTCACCCGGACCTCGCAGGCCGGGGTGTACGCGGGCGCGATGCAGGCCTACCTGGGGGACCGGGTGCGGCAGGCCTACAACAACTCGATGCGGGTGACCGAGCCGACGCGGTTCTTCGTGCTGCCGGCCGACACGTTCGCGGACATCATGCAGGACTGGTTCCCGATGGCCGTGCACCTGCTGGAGGGCCTGTTCTTCGGTTCGAAGAACACCCAGGCGGCGATCGGGCAGCGCGAACGCCTGCTGGCGCTGGGCTCGTTGTCCGCCGGGCTCACGCACGAGCTCAACAACCCGGCCGCGGCGGCCGTGCGGGCCACGTCGACGCTGCGCGAGCGGGTGGCGAAGATGCGGCACAAGCTCGGGGTGATCGCCTCCGGGCCGTTCTCCCGGGAGCAGCTGGCGGGTCTGGTCGAGATCCAGGAGCGCACCGCGGAACGGGTCGCCAAGGCGTCCTCGCTCAGCCCCCTGGAGACCTCCGACCGCGAGGACGCGCTCACCGACTGGCTGGAGGACCGCGGCATCGACCACGGCTGGGAGCTCGCGCCGACCTTCGTGCAGGCCGGGCTCGACGTCGACTGGCTGGAGCAGGTCGCCGCCGCCGTCGACGAGGAGATCCTGCCGAACGCGGTCGGCTGGCTCAACTACACCATCGAGACCGAGCTGCTGATGAACGAGATCGAGGACTCGACCACGCGCATCTCGCACCTCGTCGACGCGGCCAAGCAGTACAGCCAGCTGGACCGGGCGCCGTACCGGGTGGTGGACGTGCACGAACTCCTCGACAGCACGCTGCTGATGCTGTCCGGGAAGATCGGGCAGGGCATCCGGGTGGTCAAGGAGTACGACCGTACGGTCCCGCCCGTCCCGGCCTACCCCGCCGAACTCAACCAGGTGTGGACCAACCTCGTCGACAACGCGGTCTGCGCGATGAAGGACGGCGACGGCGACGGGCAGGGCACGCTCACCGTGCGGACCGCGCTCGACCACGAGCAGCTGCTGGTCGAGTTCCGGGACACCGGGACCGGGATCCCGCCGGAGATCAAGGACCGGATCTTCGACCCCTTCTTCACGACCAAGCCCGTCGGCCAGGGCACCGGCCTCGGCCTGGACATCTCGTGGCGGATCGTCGTGAACAAGCACCACGGCAGCCTGCGGGTGGAGTCGGAGCCCGGTGACACCCGGTTCCAGGTGCTGCTTCCGCTGACCGCCGAGGTCCCTGAGGAATCCGAGACAGTTGTGGAGGCAGGATGAGCGACGACGCCGCTATCGACCCGGAGGTCGCCCCGAGCGGTGCCGGGTGCGTGGAGTGCGACGCGGCGGGGGGCTGGTGGTTCCATCTGCGGCGGTGCGCGCAGTGCGGCCACATCGGGTGCTGCGACGACTCGCCCTCCAAGCACGCGACGGCGCACTTCCACTCCACCGGGCATCCGGTGATCCGCAGCTACGAGCCGGGCGAGGAGTGGTTCTGGAACTACGAGACCGAGGAGCTGTACGAGGCGGGGCCGCAGCTGGCGCCGCCGGCGAGTCATCCCGCGGAGCAGTCGGTGCCGGGTCCTGCGGAGCGGGTGCCGGCGGACTGGGCGCGGGTTCTGCGGGGTTGAGCGCCCAGGGGGGCGGGGTTCTGTGGTGACGGCGGGTGCGGGTGCGTCGTGGCCGGTCGCGCGGTTCCCCGCGCCCCTTGGGGGTTTCGCCTCGCGCCTCTTGCGAGGATGAGGGTGTGTCGCAGAGATCTTTCGCCGGCCCTCTGATCGGGCGGACCGAGGAACTGCTCCGCCTCGGCGGAGTGCTTGAGCGAGCCCGCGACGGGCGTGGGCAGGCCGTGCTGGTCTCCGGGGACGCGGGGGTGGGCAAGACCCGGCTGCTGGAGGAGGTGGCGGCCAGGGCGGCCGCGGACGGGGCCACCGTCGTCGTCGGGCACTGTGTGGATCTCGGGGATGTGGGGCTGCCGTATCTGCCGTTCACCGAGATCCTCGGGGTGCTGGCGGGTGACGAGCGGTTCGGCCGGGTTCTCGCCGCGCACCCCGTCGTGGAGCGGCTGCTCGGGGCCGCCTCGGACTCCTCCGGTGACGCGGGTGCGCGGCTGCGGCTCTTCGAGGGCGTCGCCGGACTGTTCGCGGAGCTGGCGGCCGCCGCGCCGCTGCTGCTGATCCTGGAGGACCTGCACTGGGCCGACCAGTCGTCGCGCGACCTGCTGCGGTTCCTGCTCAGCCGGGGCGTGCTCCCCCGGCGGCTCGCGGTGCTGGCCTCCTACCGCGCCGACGACCTGCACCGGCGGCATCCGCTGCGGCCGCTGCTCGCCGAGTTGGTGCGGCTGCCCGAGGTGGAGCGGCTGGAGGTGCGGCCGCTGGCCGATGCCGAGGTCGCCCGGCTGGTGCGGGTGCTCCAGGAGCGGCCGCTGGCCGAGGCGACCGTGCGGGACATCGTCGAGCGCGCCGAGGGCAACGCCTTCTACACGGAGGAACTGGTGGCCGCCGCCGACGCCGACGGGATGCCGACGGGGCTCGCCGACCTGCTGCTCATCCGGGTCGAGCAGCTGTCGGAGACGGCCCAGCAGGTGCTGCGCACGGCGGCGGTGGCCGGCCGCCGGGTCGGGCACGATCTGCTGCGGGACGCCGCCGGGCTGCCGGAGGAGGAGCTGGAGACCGCCGTCCGGGAAGCGGTGGGGCGGCAGTTGCTGGTCGCCGGGGACGGGGACGCGTACGCCTTCCGGCACGCCCTCGCGCGGGAGGCCGTCTACGGCGATCTGCTGCCCGGCCAGCGGGCCCGGCTGCACGGCACCTACGCCCGGCTGCTGGCCGCCCGCGGGGGCGGGGCGGAGACGGCGGCCGAGCGGGCGCACCACTACCGGGAGAGCCACGATCTGCCCGAGGCGCTGGCCGCGTCCGTGGAGGCCGCCGGTCACGCCCGGCGGGTGGGTGCCCCGGCGGAGGAGCTGCGGCATCTGGAGGCGGCCCTGGACCTGTGGCCGGCCGTGCCGAGCGAGGCCCGGCCCACGGGCGAGGGACTGGACCCGGTGACCCTGACGCTGCGGGCGTCGGCCGCGGCCGCGCACTCCGGGGACGCGCACCGGGCGGTGGCCCTGACCCGCGCCGCGCTGGCCGGGACCGGTCAGGACGCGGATCCCGAACTCGCCGCGCGGGTGCGCTACACGCTCGCCGAGAACCTCATGACCGTCGACAACCTCGCCGCCGCGTTCCGCTACAGCAGCGAGGCGCTCGCCATGATCCCCGCCGAACCGCCGTCCAGGACCTGGGTGTGGGCGGCGGCGACCCATGTCATGGCGGCCCGTCAGGTCGGCGACGACGCCACCGCGCTGCGGGTCGCCCGGCAGGCCCTCAAGGTCGCCGAGCGGATCGGCGCCACCGCCGCACGGGCCGACCTGCTGATCTCCCTGGCCCGGCTGGAAGGCGGTGGCCGCCGCACCCGCGAGGGGCGGGAGCGGCTCCGGGAGGCGCGGGAGCTGGCCCGGTCGGCCGGGGACGCGCCGGTGGAGATGCGGGCGCTGTTCAGCCTCGCCATCGGCTGCTTCGAGTCGGGCGAGCTGCCGGAGTGCCTGCCGTGGCTCACCGAAGGGCTGGACCGGGCCCGGCGGTCGGGGCTGCTGTCCTCGCCGTACGCCCTGGAGATGCGGTACCTGCGGCTGCTGGTGCTGTACACGCTGGGGCGGTGGGACGAGTGCGTGCGGGTGGCGGGCGCGGAGGACCCGGCGCCCGCGTTCACCACGGGGCCCGTCCTGTACGTCGCCCTGGCCCGGGGCGAGCCGGACGTCGTGGCACGGGCCGGGGCGCTGCTCGGGGAGCCGTTCGACTGGATGGGCCGGCTCGTCGGGGGGATCGTGCTGACCGACGCGGCCGCGCTGCGGGGCGACCCGGAGGAGGCCGTGGCACGGGCGCGGGACGCGGTCGCGGCGCTCACCGACGAGTCGGGGCGGGCGCCGGACGTGTCGGTCCGGCTGGCCGCGCTGGCGCTGGCGGCGGTCGCCGACCGGGTGGCGGCCGAGGGGCGCGGTGACGGGAGCGGGGAGCGCTGGACCGCGGTCGCGGGCGAGCTGCTGGAACTGGCCCGGACGACGGCCGCGCGGCAGGGTCCGGAGGGCCGGGCCTGGCTGGCGCGGGCCGAGGCGGAGTGGGCCCGCACCGGGTCCGGGCCGTCCACGGCGGCCTGGGAACGCGCGGTGGCCGCGTTCGGGTACGGCGATGTGTACGAGGCGGCCCGGGTGCGGCTGCGGTACGCGGAGGCGCTGGCGGCCGACGGGCGGCGCGCGCAGGCCGCGGAGCAGGCGCGGGCGGTCCGGGAGACGGCGGTGGAGCTGGGCGCCGTACCGCTGCTGGAGCGCTCGGCGGCGCTGCTGACCCGGTCGGCGGAGCCGTCGGTCCCGCCGCTGACCGCACGCGAGCAGGACGTGCTGCGGCTGCTGGCGCTGGGCCGCAGCAACCGGCAGATCGGCGAGGAGTTGTTCATCACCGGCAAGACGGCGAGCGTGCACGTCTCCAACATCCTCGCCAAGCTGGGCGCGGCGAGCCGTACGGAGGCGGTGGCGATCGCCTACCGGGAACGCCTGATCGCCCCCGAGCCGACGGCGCGGGGGTGATCGGGGGACGGCGGTTCAGTGGTCGCAGTCGAGGCTCGCCAGGTCGACGGAGTCGGCCATGGCCTGCATGCCCTTGTCGTTGGGGTGGATGTGGTCGCCGCCGTCCAGGAACGGCAGCATGCGCGCCTGGTCGTAGGGGCTGCGCAGGATCCGGTCGAAGTCGGCGACCCCGTCGAACTCCCCGCTGGTGCGGATGTACTGGTTGACCTGCCGGCGCACGGCCTCGCCCGCCTGGTCCCACTCCGGCCAGCCCTCGAACGGCCCGACGGTCGAGGCGACCACGCACTTCCCGGCCGCGTGCGCCCGCCGGACGATCTCCCGGTAGCCCGCGATCAGGTCGGCCGCGGTGACCCCGGAGTGGGACTTGATGTCGTTGACCCCCTCGAAGAGGAAGACGGTACGGGCGCCCGGCTGGCTGAGGACGTCGCGGTCCAGCCGGTGGAGGGCGGCCTGCCCGGCGCCGTCGGCGAGGACCCTGTTGCCGGAGATCCCCTCGTCGGCCACGCCCTTGACCTCGGTGTCGGCCTTCTGGAGCCGGCGGGCGAGGTAGTCGGGCCAGCGGCGGTTCTGGTCGCTGGTGGACGCCCAGCCGTCGGTGATGGAGTCGCCGAGCGCCACCACCGCCCCGGTGTCCGGGTTCGGAGGCCGTACCGAGACCGCGTCCAGGTACCACCAGGAGCCGGTGGTACCGGTCCAGTCGGCGGCGCTCTCCTCGGCGGTGTGGTCCCCCTGGGTGACGTAGGAGGTCTGCATGGCCATGCCGTGGCCGGTGGCGGGACCGGCCGCGTCCGGGCTGTGCAGACTGACGACCAGGTTGCTGCCGGCGGGCAGGTTGCCGGGCAGCGGGTCGCTCCACGCGGTGGCTCCGGCCGGCACGGTGACCGTGCGGGCGCCGTGGAAGGTCAGCCGCCGGTTGCTGCCCGGCCTGAGGGCGGCGCCCTGGCTCTGCAGGCCCGCGTAGACGCTGTCCAGGGTCAGCGGCCGGTCGCCGAACGCGTTGGTGAGGCGCACCCGCAGTCCGCTGCCGGCGGCGCTGGTGTGCACGACCAGCCGGTAGCCGCGGTCGGCGGTGCCCTGCCCCAGCTGGTCGGCGCCGGCCCCCCAGGTGACGACGTCGTGCCGGACGGAGGGCTGCGGCGAGGGCTCCCACGCCGGGGCCGCCCGCGCGGGCCCGGTCTGGCAGGCGACGGTGGCCAGCAGGACGGCGGCGAGGCCGAGGAGGCGCGCGAACCGGCCGGTCACCGCGCGAGGTCCTTCAGTGTGACGGACCCGCCGGGTTTCAACGTGATCGTCCATGTCCTGCCGCCGTGTGCCACGGTGGTGGTACGGCCGCCGACGCTGCGGATCCGGACCTCGGTGGGCCTGCCGTCCCGCCAGCTCAGGTCGACGACGAAGCCGCCGCGCGCGCCCGCCCCGGTGACCTTTCCGGCGGCCGCCCAGGCGTCGGGGAGGGCCGGCAGGAGCTCCAGGTGGCCCGGCCGGGAGTACAGCAGCATCTCCAGGACGGCGGCCGGGGTGCCGAAGTTGGCGTCGATCTGGAAGATGCCGCGGCCTTTTTCGACCTCGTAGATGTCGAAGAGGTTGGGCGCGGTGCCGTTGCCGCCGTCGCGGGAGGGACGGAGGTTGCGCCCGATGAGCCGGTAGGCCTTGTCGGCGTCCTTCAGCCGGGCCCAGCACAGGGCGCGCCAGGCGTTGGCCCAGCCGAAGCTGTCCATGCCGCGGGCGGTGAGCAGGGCGGTGGCGCCGTTGACGATGTCGGCCGGAGTGGAGCCGTCGGGGCGGATCCGGTCGCCGGGGAAGAGGTTGATCAGCGGCGAGAGGTGCCGGTGGGTGGTCTCGCCGAGGTTGTCCGGGGACATCCACTCCTCCAGCCAGCCGGTCCTGGGGCTCACCACCGGCAGGTAGAGGCGGTCCCGGAGCGTGCCGACGGTGTCCGCGTATCCAGCATCTCTCTTCAGCTCGGCGGCCGCAGTGCGGAAGTTGCCGAACAGGATCCAGACCAGTTCCTGGGCGTAGGTGATGCCCTTGGCGTCCAGTGGCCCCTGCTCGGGCGACCAGTCGCTGTCCGCGATCAGCACCTCCTTGCCGTCGTCCAGGGTGGTGGTGAGCAGGCGCGCCTCCCAGAACTCGCAGGCGCCCCTGAGGAGAGGGTAGATCTTCTCCAGGTGGGTGCGGGACCGGGTGAACTCGTAGTGCTCCCACAGGCTCTGGCACAGCCAGGCGTTGCCCGCCGGGTGCCACCACCAACCGCCGCCGCCGAAGGGGTTGGTGGAGATGGCGACGGTCCAGCCGGCCACCTCGCCCCGGGAGTTGCGGTAGCGGTTGCGGGAGTCCTGGAAGAGGCGCCGGGTGGTGTCCGTCCAGGACGGGAGCTGGGCGACGCAGTAGTCGGTGAAGGCGTCGAAGCACGGGGGGAGGCCCAGCCGGTCGGACATCCAGTAGTTCATCTGGAGGTTGATGTCGGTGTGGTAGTCGCCCATCCAGTCCGGGTCGTTGCCGTCCAGCCAGAGCCCCTGGAGGCCCGTCGGCAGGCTGCCGCGCGATCCGGCGATCATCAGGTAGCGCCCGAACTGTGCGTAGGCGGCCTCCAGTTCGGGATCCGGGTCGCCGGTGTCGGCGCGGGCCTGGATGCGCTCCCAGGTGTCCCGTGCGCGCTGGTCGTCCGTGGAGGTGCCCAGTGACAGGTCGAACCGGCCGAACAGCGCCCGGTGATCGGCCGCATGGGTGCGCAGCAGCGTGTCCGCGGAGTGCGCGGCGGCCGCCCCGGCCTTGGTGCGGGCCAGTGCCACCGGGTCGGCGGAGGGGGCCCGGTAGCCGGCGGCGGCGTCCGGCGCGTAGTCGGTGCCGCCGCTGAGTACGACGGTCAGTTCGCGGCAGTCGGTGAAGGTGATGTGCGCCCCGCTCACCCGCACGGTGCCGCCGGTGCCGCGGGCCTTCACGGCGGCGCCGTACCTGAGCCCGTTGGTGAAGGACCCGGCGAACGACTCGGCCGTGCCGCCGGTCTCGCCGTGCGTGCCCTCCAGGGTGAGGGTGCCGGTGTAACGGCCGCCGCCGTCCTGGCTGAAGTGCAGCACGATCACGTCGTCGGGACGGCTGGCGAAGATCTGCCGCCGGTACGTCACGCCGGAGCGGACGTAGGACGCGCTCACCACACCGTTGTCGAGGTCGAGGGTGCGGCGGTAGCCGGAGACGGCACCCAGGTCGTGGTCGGGTATCTCGACGGTGAGCCGGGCGAGGAGGGTCAGGGAGCCGAAGTCGGCCCGGCCGTAGGGGAACTGGCCGTCGGAGTCGAGGGTGTCGTTGAGGCCGCCGGTCCACGACGTGGCGTCGGTGACCAGCAGGAGCTCACGGCCGGGGTCGTTGCTCGCGAGGGCGCCGAGCCGGCCGTTGCCGACGGGCAGCCCCTGCGTGATCATCGACCCGTCGTCCGCGGGCGCCTGCCACCAGAGTTGGTGGCGAGGGGTGGCGAGCGGTTCGGAGGACCGCACCGGTGCGGCGGTCGCGGTGAAGGAGGGAAGCCCGGCGAGGGCGCCGGTGGCGAGGGCGAGAATGCTCCGTCTGCTGGGGTGGTTGTCCATGGGTTCCAATCCGACGTCCGTGAGGAAGGCGTCCCTTCAGGGGCGCGGGGCTGTGTCGATGTGCGGCTGCCGCCGCGTGGGCGCGACCAGCCCCCACCGGCCCGTAGTCCCGACGACGCACTTACCGAGGCTGCCTACCGGGGCGACTTGGGAACGTCGATCCGGTCGACGTCCGGCGCGTACCCCGACCCGCTGTCGAAGCTGATCGTGTTCGCACCGGCCTTCAGCGTCACCGGCACACTCACCGTCGCCACGGTCCCCCAGTCCCCGGTGGACGGGAACTTGTGGCTGGTCCCGGCCCCGGAGTCGGCCGAGACGACCGCCGGCCGGGAGTCACCGCTGATGTAGGCGACCTTCACCAGGTACGTGCCCGCCTTGTCGACGACCACGTTGGTGAAGGTCAGCTTGCCGCCCTGGTAGAGGTTCCCGACCTTCTTCTGCCCGGAGCACGCGTCGCACCCGGCGACGGACGCGTTGCCGCTCAGCGTGTTGCCGCTCGCCTCGGCCTCGTAGCCGGTGTACGCGAGCGCGGAGCCCTTCGGCGCCACGATGAAGAGCCGCGAGCCGTGGGCCGGCAGCGCCTCGGTGATCTTGTTCTGGAAGCTGCCGAGGTCCTCGTGGTTCCACAGGTCCCGCACCGACGCCTTGCCGGTGAAGCCCAGCGCCGTCCAGTCGGCGGTGACCGCCGCAGGCGAGTCCGCGAGGTTGAACAGGGCGACGGTGTACGTGCCGTCGGCGTTCTTCGCGGCCCAGACCTGCTGCGGGTCGGACGGGGTGACCGGCCGGGCCGGCGGGTCGTCGCTCTGGTCGACGGCGATGACCTCGCGGTTGGTCAGCAGGGAGACGCCGTAGTCGTCGAGCTTGGTGAGGTCGTCGCCGGTGAACAAGGGCGACTTGGCGACGGCCCAGAGCGTGGCGTAGCTCTGCCGCTCGGCCTTGGTGAGGCCGTCCATCGCGCCGTTGCCGACGTCGAGGGAGTCGAGGTCGTTCCAGCCGCCGGGGCCTGCCTCGCCGGTCCAGGCCGGGGTGTCGTCCCAGCGGTCGTCGACGGAGTTCTCCCAGGTGACCAGGGTGTTGCAGTAGCACTCGACGTCGGTGTCGATGCGCCAGCCGTTGGTGTACCTGCGCCAGTCGGCGGCGTGCCCGAAGTCGAGCGACCAGGAGGCCTCCAGGTGGATCGGGCGGCCGGTGGCGGCGATCGCCTTGTGCCAGGCGGCGACGTCGGCGACGTTGTCGTACTGGTCACCGCTCTTGCCGGAGCCGGGGCCCACTCCGTCGAGCTTGAGGAAGTCGTAGCCCCAGCCGGCGAGCAACTGGGCCTGGGAGTCTATGTACTTCTGCGCGCACGGCCTGTCGAAGTCGATCTTGTACGAGCTGTCCCAGCCGTTGGTGGTGCGCAGGTCGGGATAGACGACGTCGGCGGTGGTGCAGCCGTCGGCGTTCCAGATCGGCGTCCTGCCGTCGCCGTACGCGCCCTTCTCCAGGCCGGCCGGGAGGTAGATGCCGGCCTTGAGGCCCTTGGCGTGGATGTGGTCGGCGACGGCCTTCATGCCGCTGGGGAAGCGGGCCGGGTCGGCCTTCTGGCGGCCGTATTGGTCGTACCCCTGCTTCCAGTTCCAGTCCATCCACCAGCCGGCGTCGATGTTGACGTGGTCGTAGCCGTACTTCTTCAGCCTGCCGGCCAGGGCGTCGGTCTGCTTGAGGACGTTCGCCTCGGTGAGGTAGCTGTAGTCGCCCTGGTCGTTCAGGCCCGGGTACCTGGACGACTGCATGCTCCAGCTCGACCAGCCCATGTACGGCTTGGCGGCGATCTGCTCGGGTGTCCGGGCCTGGGCGGCGGGCACGACGGCCGCGAAGGCGGCCGTCAGCGCCAGCACGAGGACGGTTCTCAGCCCGCGTACGGGCAGGGCGGATGTCGAAGGTGACCGCATGGGCCCTCCTGGGTTCGGGGTCTCGGGCGGCTCAGCCCTTGCCCGTCGGTGTGGGAGAAGAGGTGATGAAGGACTGGATCGCGGCGGCCGCTGCCCCGCGCGCCCACTCCTCGAAGGGGAGCGGGCGGGTCTGTACGTCGCACCGCGCGGCGGAGCCGAAGGCGGCCGCGGTGAACGAGTCGAGGATCTGCTCGGCGAAGAGGTCGTAGGCGGCGAGCCCCTCGCCGGAGATGATCACGCGTTCGGGGCCGAAGAGATTGGCCACGGTCGCGATGCCCCGGCCGATGGCCTCGCCGGCGCGGGCGTACACCTCGCGCGCGCCGGGCACGCCCTCGTGGGCGAGGGCCACCGCCGCCACGGAGTCCGCGACCTGACGGTCGGTCACCTCCCGCATGCGGGTGACGATCGCGGCGTCCCCGGCGATCGCCTCCACGCAGCCGCGGTTGCCGCAGTGGCAGAGGGGCCCGGCCGGGTCGATGGCCACGTGCCCGATCTCCCCCGCCACGCCGTGCGCGCCCGACACCACCTGACCGTGGATCACCAGTCCGCAGCCGATGCCGGCGCCGACGGTGACGACGGCGAAGTCCAAGAGGCCGACGCCGGCGCCGAACCACTGCTCGGCGACGGTCAGGGCGCGGACGTCGTGGTCGACGACGACCGGCAGCCCGGTGGTCATGGCGGCGAGGTCGGCGAGGGCGACGTCGCGCCAGTCGAGGAAGGGCGAGTAGCGCACGACGCCTTCCGCCCGGTCCACGTCGCCGGAGACGGCGATGCCGAGGCCGAGCACGGGGGCGCCGAAGTCCTCGGCCTGGGTGCGCAGTTCGTGGGTGAGTTCGGCGACGGAGGTCAGGACGGCCCTGACCGCGCGGTCCGTGACCGGCAGCCGGCGGGCCAGCAGGATCCGGCAGCACAGGTCGGTGAGGACCGCGATGACCTCGTCGCCGGTGATCTTGATCCCGATGAACAGTGCGCGTCCGCCGTCCACCCGTACCAGGTTGGCGGGGCGCCCGAGGGCGGGCCGGGCGTCGCCGTCGGCGTCCTCCGCCAGGTAACCGGCCGCCAGCAGCGGCCGGACGGCCTTGGTCACGGCCGCCGGTGACAGGCCGGTCCGGCGGGCCGCCTCCAGCCGGGTGAGCGGGCCGTGGGACAGGACCGTGGTGAAGATCTGCGAGACGGCCGGGGTGTGGGCCGGGAACGTCTCGGTACGGGAGGCGGAGCGCATGGCCGGGAACTTAGGTGGCTTATTTTCTGCTGTCAATAAAAGAAACAGGATCCGCCTGAAGGTTGACTGTGCGGCTGCGGCGGCCTTCAAATGGCGGGGTACAGGCGGCGGTTGACTCACCTTCGGCAACCGCGGCCGGTCCCAGACGCCCACCCCGAGGGCCTCGCCGCCGCCCCGGGCATTGCCCGCACCGCGCCGGACGGCGCATCGACGACTACCGCGGCGCCCCTCTCCCCGCCCCGGTGGGCGCGGACGCAGCGGACGTGGCGCACCCCCTTCCGGACGAATCAGATCCATACGTAGCCCATTTCGTCACATTTCTTGCTTTTCATGGCAATACTTGGCGAATCCCCCGCCGCACAGCGATCAGGGAGTGACCAACTGCGCGTGGGCTGCGGAGATGTGACGGGATGCGGCACGGAGAGGAGCACGTCCGAATGGTCTCGGCAATGGTGTGCAGAAGCGCGGTGCTCGGGGCGGTGACGCTGTCGCTGCTCGCGGTCCCGGCCCAGGCGGCGCCCCTGACGGCGGCGAAGGGACGGGCGGCCACCGCCCTGCCGGCGCCCGACACGGAGGGGCTGGCCGCGGTGCTGCGCTCGGTCGTGGCGAAGGGCGCGCCCGGCGCGATGGCCCGCATCGACGACGGCACCCGGGTCTACCCCTTGGCACAGGGCGTCGCGGACCGCGCGACCCGGCGGGCCCTCACCACCGCCGACCGCTTCCGCGTGGGCAGTGTCACCAAGACCTTCTCGGCGGTGGTGCTGCTGCAGCTGGTGGACGAGCACAGGCTGGCCCTGGACGCGCCCGTCAACCGCTACCTGCCGGGCCTGCTGCCGGACGACCGCATCACCGTGCGGCACGTGCTGAGCCACCGCAGCGGCCTGTACGACTACACCGACGACCTCTTCGCCAGCAGCGTGGCCGGCTTCGAGGCCGTGCGCAACAAGGTCTTCACCTACCGCCAGCTGGTGGACCTGTCCCTGAAGAAGCCGCGCACCAACGCGCCGGGCGCCGCCTACTCGTACTCCAACACCAACTTCGTGGTCGCCGGCCTGCTGATCGAGAAACTCACCGGGCACAGCGTGCGCACGGAGTACGAGAACCGCATCTTCAAGCCCCTGAAGCTCGACGACACCTTCTACGTGCACCCCGACACCACGATCCCGGGACAGCACGCCAACGGCTACCTCACCGCCGACCGGGCCGGGGACCAGCCCGTCGACGCGACGGACCAGACGGTCTCCTGGGCGCAGAGCGCGGGCGCGATCATCTCCAGCGCCCGCGACCTCGACACCTTCTACTCGGCGCTGGTGCGCGGGAAGCTGACCTCGGCCGCCCGGCTCGCGGAGATGGAGCGCTTCACCCGCGTCAACGCCACCACCTCCTACGGCCTCGGGCTGCGCCGCCGCGACCTGTCCTGCGGTATCTCCGTGTACGGCCACACGGGCGCCGTCCAGGGCTACTACACGTACGCCTTCACCACCAAGGACGGCACCCGCAGCCTCACCGCCCTCGCCAACGCCTCCAACAACTCCGACGTGCTGAACACGCTGGCCACCTCCCTGGAGCCGGCGTTCTGCGGGAAGCAGCAGTCCGCCCGCAGCGCGCCCGCGCCGATCGAGCGGGAGGACGTGGCCCCGGCCGCACCCCGGGAGCAGTAGCGGCCCGGCGCACGGAGGGAACCTCGCGCCCGGGCCGGACGTTCAACCGGCGACTTCCCCGCCGGGCGCGACGTCCGGCCCCTCACCTCGTGGAGGCGGCGCGATGAGCGAGCTGGTCCCCGGGGCCAACCTGCCCCTTCCGGACGGTGCGCTGACACTGCGGGTGCCAGGTCCCTTCGACGTGTCGGCGCTGATCACCGACGAGAGCGGCAGGACCGGCGGGGACGCCGACTTCGTCTTCTACAACCAGCCCGACGCGCCCGGCGTGCGACTGCGCGGGGACACGCTGACGGTCGAGCCGGCGCTGCTGCGGGCCGGCGCCCGGCGCGTCACCCTCGCGGTCACCGCTGCCGAGCCCGGCACCCCACTCGGCCGGCTGCCCGCGGCCACCCTGCACGTCACCGACCGCCTCGGCCGCACGGTGGCCCGTTTCGCCCCGCCGCGCCCGCAGACCGAGACCCTGCTGCTGCTCTCCGAGCTGTACCGCCGCGGCACCGGCTGGAAGCTGCGCGCGATCGGCCAGGGGTACGCGGACGGACTGGCCGGGCTCGCCCGGGACTTCGGTCTCGACGTGATCGAGGACCGGCAGCCCTCCCCCGCCTCCCGCGACACAGTCCCGAGCCGGCGCACTGCGGTCGCACCGGGCCGCCCCTCGCCGGCCGCGCCGCCCGACCCCGACGGACTGATCGGCCTGGTCAACTCCGCCCGCGCCCGGTCCGGCCGACAGCCGGTGGCCCCGGACTCCCGGCTCGCCTCCGCCGCTCTCGCCCACGCCACCGCGATGGCCGACGCCGGGCGTCCGACCGGTGAGAGCCGCGACGGCGTCTCCGTCCACCAGCGGATCAGCGCCACCGGATTCGCCTATGTCACGGTGGGCGAACACCTCGTGGCGGGTCCGCGCACCCCGGCCGAGTTCGTCGACTACTGCCTGCGCACCGAGGAGGCCCGACGCACCCTGCTGGACCCCACCTTCACCCACGCCGGGCTGGCCCGCGCCCGCGACCCGCGGGACGGGAACACCTACTGGACCGCCCTGTGGGCCAGGCCCCTCACCCCGGCCGAGCTGACGCGCACTCAGGCCGAGGTCGTCGACCTCACCAACCGGGAACGCACCCGGGCGGGTCTGCGCCCGCTCGCGGCGGACCCGCATCTGGCGACGGCCGCGCAGGCCTACAGCACGGATATGGCGGCCCGCGACTTCTACGCGCACACCTCGCCCGAGGGCACCCAGCCCTGGGACCGGGCCGCCGCCGCGGGCTCCCGGCGGCGCACCATCGGCGAGAACATCGCCTGCGGCCAGCGGTCCGCGGCCGAGGTGGTGGACGGCTGGATGAACAGTCCCCGTCACCGGGCGAACATCCTCAAGGCCGACTTCACCCACATAGGCGTCGGCTTCGCCGGCGGCGGCCGGGCCGGCACCTACTGGACCCAGTTGTTCGGTGCCTGAGCGGGTACTCTCCGTGATCTTGGCGGAACGGGTCCGTCCGGGACACCATGCCCGGCATGAAGGGTGATCTCTTTTCAAGTCAGCACATGGTGGTGCCCGCGGTCGAGCCGGGCATGACGGTCGAGAACGCGAAGTGCCTCAAGTACGCGGTCAGCGGCGAGATGTACGCCCGCCAGGGCGCGATGATCGCGCACCGCGGCGCACTGCGGTTCGAGCGCAAGGGCCAGGGCGTGGGCGGCATGCTCAAGCGGGCGGTCACCGGCGAGGGGCTGCCGCTGATGTCCGTGCAGGGCCAGGGCGAGGCCTGGTTCGCACACGAGGCGCAGAACTGTTTCATAGTGGAGGTGGAACCGGGCGACCAGTTCACGGTGAACGGCCGCAACGTCCTGTGTTTCGACGCCACGCTGGCGTACGAGATCAGGACGGTGAAGGGGTCCGGCATCGCCGGCGGCGGCCTGTTCAACAGCGTGTTCTCCGGATACGGCAAGCTCGGGCTGATCTGCGACGGCAACCCGCTGGTGATCCCGGTCTCGCCGCAGGCCCCGGTGTACGTCGACACGGACGCCGTGGTGGGCTGGACCGCGCACCTGCAGACCTCGCTGCACCGCTCGCAGTCCATCGGGTCGATGCTGCGCGGCGGTTCGGGCGAAGCGGTCCAGCTGATGCTCCAGGGCGAGGGGTACGTCGTGGTCCGGCCGAGCGAGGTGACCCCGCAGAAGACACAGCAGCACTGACGCACGGCAGCCCCGCCCCTGGCCCAGCCCGGGGCCCGGCTGACCAGCGGACCGCAGCCGGGCTTCTACCGTCGGTTACCCGCAGGTCGAGGCCCGGTCATGCACTGTCTTCCCCATGTTCTCCGGTACCGCGTCCAGTTGAATAAAAGGCAAGAACGGCCCCCGAGTTGCAGATTCTTTGAACACACCCGGGGACGTCCCGCGTACCTCTGGTCAATGACGAGGCAGGGGTTTCAGCGAGGGATGACGATGGTCAAGGCGCATGTCTCCGCACACGAGTTGGTCGCCGGGCGGTACCGGCTCCTCGAAGTCGCCGACCGCGAACCGAACCGCATCAGCTGGTACGCGGAGGACGTGCAGGCCGAGCGACCGCGCCTGGTGACCCAGATCGCGTTTCCCGAGCCGCTCACCGAGGACACCGTGCGCCGGGCCACGGCCCGCATCCTGCGCTCCTCCGAGGTGATGAGCGCGCTGCGCCCCGGTCGGGTCGCCATGGTGATCGACGCCTTCGAGGAGGCGGGCATGCTGTGGACGGTCACGGAGCTGATCGACGGCACGCCGCTCAGCGAGCTGCTCGCCCAGCAGCCCGCGTTCGACTACGTACGGGCCGCCCGCATCGGGCTCGAAGTGCTCGACGTACTGGAGGCAGCGCATGCCGACGGCTACACGCACGGCGAGCTGAGCCCCGGCCAGATCTTCGTCCGGGACCGGGGCCCGGTGGTCGTCACCGGCTTCGGCCTGGCCGGTGCGACCCTGGCGCCCCGGGTGACCGCGCCGTCGTACGCCTCGCCCGAGCAGGCACGGGACGAGCGCATCGGGCCCGCCGCCGACCTGTGGGCGCTCGGCGCCATCCTCTACACGATGGTCGAGGGCCGGCCGCCGTTCCGGGACCGGGGCAAGGCGGAGGCCACCCTGAAGGGCGTGGACCGGCTGCCGTTGCGCACCCCGCTGCGGGCCGGCCCGCTGACCCAGGTGGTGCAGGGGCTGCTGCGGAAGAACTCCCGGGAACGGCTGAGCCGGGTGGTGCTGCGTCAGGCACTGAGACGTGTGCTGGACGAGGATCCCGACGCGGTCGTCGAGTCCCCACCCGTCTCCCGGCTGCGCGGTGCCTATGTGGCCGCCCGCGCCTCCGGTTGGAGCAGGACCACCATGATCGGCGGGACCGCGCTGGCCGTGGTGACGGTCTCGGTCGCGGTGCTGGCCGCGACGCAGGGGCTGCCGGGCGCATCCTCGGCGGGCTCGGCCCCGCCCGCCTCCGCCACCGCCCCGGCCAACCGCACGGACGGCAAGGGCCCCGCCCCCTCCTCCTCACGGACGGTGCCCTCTTCCCCCGACTCCCCCGCCCCGTCGTCCTCCGCCTCCCCTTCGGCCACGGCCACGGCAGCGGCGGGCGCCCTGCCCGCCGGGTTCCACCGCTACACCGCCCCGGAGGGGTTCTCCGTGGCGCTCCCGAAGGGCTGGAAGCGCCTCGGCACCCAGCGGGACGCCGTCGCCTATCGCATCACCTTCGGGCCGGGCGGCGACGACCCGCGCACCCTGGCCGTCACCTACAGCACCAAGGCGGGCCCGGACCCGGTCGCGATCTGGCGGGACGAGGTGGAGCCGAGCCTGGAGAAGCTGGACGGTTACCGGCGGATCGGCGAGATCACCGCGACCACCTACCAGGGCCACCGGGCGGCGGACATGGAGTGGCTCTCCGGGACCGGCGCCGGCCGGGTGCACACCTTCGGCCGGGGTTTCCTGCTCGGCGGCGGCCGCAGCTTCTCGCTGCGCATCACGGCACCCGCCGCCGCCTGGGACGACGCCGCCGACGAACTCGCGCGAAAGACCTTCCTGGCCACCTTCCGCGGTTCCGCCGGCTGATCCGTTTCCTCCCCCGGTGGCCGGGGGACTCGGGGCCCATGGTGCAGATCGGATACACGATGATGACCGAGCAGGCCGGTCCGCGTGATCTCGTGGACCATGTGGTGCGGGCCGAGGAGGCGGGCTTCGACTTCTCGGTGGCCTCGGACCACTACTTCCCGTGGTTGCGCACGCAGGGCCACGCACCGTACGTGTGGAGTGTGCTCGGCGCGGCCGCCCAGGCCACCAGGCGGATCCCGCTGATGACCTATGTCACCTGCCCGACGTTCCGCTACCACCCGGCGGTCGTGGCCCAGAAGGCGGCGACCCTGCAGCTGCTGTCCGAGGGCCGGTTCCGGCTCGGACTCGGCGCGGGAGAGAACCTGAACGAGCACGTGGTGGGCGGCGGGTGGCCGTCGGTGGACGTACGGCACGAGATGCTGGAAGAGGCGGTGGAGATCATCAGGGCGCTGTTCGCGGGCGGCCATGTCAACCACCGCGGTCCCCACTTCGACGTGGAGTCCGCCCGGTTGTGGGACCTCCCGGACGAGCCGCCGCCGATCGGTGTCGCGGTCTCCGGCGAACAGTCCTGCAAGCTCGCCGGGCACCTCGCCGACCTGGCGATCGCCACCGAGCCGAAGGCGTCCCTCCTCGACGCGTTCGACCGGCACGGCGGTGCGGGCAAACCCCGGATCGGCCAGCTTCCGGTGTGCTGGGACCCCGACCGGGACACCGCGGTGAAGCGGGCGCACGCCCAGTTCCGCTGGTTCGGCAGCGGCTGGAAGGTGAACTCCGAACTCCCGCACCCGGACTCCTTCGAGTCCGCGACCCAGTTCGTGACCCAGGACGACGTAGCCTCCGCCATCCCGTGCGGGGACGACCCGGACGATTTCGTCGAGGCCGTACGGCCCTACGCCGAGGCGGGGTTCGACGAGATCGCCCTGGTGCAGATCGGCGGCGAGTCGCAGCCGGAGTACCTGGAGTGGTCCCGCACGACGCTGCTGCCGGCGCTGCGCGACGCGCTCGGCTGATCTTCACGGGTGCGGCAAACCCTGGCCAATGGGTCGATATAGTCTGCCGGTCGGTACGTACGCAGTCCGGCAGCCTTCAGGAGCGTCCTCAGTGACCGTAGCGATCGACCCGTCCGAGACGTCCGAGACGCCCGGCGCGACCCCGGCCCCCCTCTCCGACCTGGTGGCGCGTGACGCACGCGAGTTCGGCGCCTATGTGCGGACCGGGGGCTGGACGTTCGGGCTGATGGTGGCCCGCAGCGTGCGGCCGGGAGGACAGGGGGCCCAGGAGACGCCGAAGGTCTCGGCGAAGGAGTTCGCCGAGCTGGCCGGGTGCTCCGCGGAGCGCGTCATGCGCTACTACAAGGCCTGGGACAAGGCCGCCGACGACGGTCTGGTGCCGCACTTCGAGGCCCTCGCGCCGGGGCAGGAGGTGGAACTCCCGGACTCCGACGTCTGGTCGGACTACTACGTCGCGCGCAGCGGTGCCACGTCCGAGCGCGGCACCGCCATCGCGGCGGCCGCCGAGGCCGAGGGCATCCGGCCCACCAAGGCCCTCGAAGTCGCCGAGAACCCGACCGCGTTGCGTGCCGCGATCCTCGCCGACCCCTCCACCGCCCGCGCGGCCCGCTCGGCCCTCCTCGACCGCATCAAGGAGGACCCGGACCTGCAGACCGTGCTGGCCCGGGACGTGGTCCGCACCGCCGGCCTGAAAAAGGCAGTCGCCACCGAGAGCCGCTCGGCCGACCGCATCGGTTACGTCCGGCAGATCGCCGAGTCCGGCCAGATCAGGACCCCTGCCGGGCAGACCGTCGACGCGCCGGCCGAACTGCGCCAGGAGGCCGAGCGCCACCTGTCGCTCCTCGACGAACTGGACGAGGACGAGGACACCGGCGAGTGGGCGGGCGAGGCCTACGACGCCATGAAGAACCTGGTCGTGGAGGCGGTGGAGGCCGACCCCGAGCTGCGGGTCCAGGAGAAGCGGACCAGGTTCTACAGCAGCCTGCAGAAGGCGACCAAGGCGTTCGAGGAGCTGACCTTCGACGACGCCCAGGACTTCTACGAGGACGACATGGTGCAGCGCCTGGAGGACCTCCAGCAGGCCATCGGCTCCTGCCTGGCGGCCCTGCGCGGCGCCCAGGGCACGGCGCGGCCGTAGGTCCCTCGGCCAATTTCCGTTCGGCATTGAGCGTTTTTCCCGTGAGAGGGGTACTAGAGGGCACCAAGCCGATCGTTCTCGGAGGACACTCACGTGAACCCCATCGTGCACAGGACCCTGGTCGTACAGCTCAGGACCGAAGGGACCGGCCGTTGTCCCGTCCTCGCGCATCTGTCGTACGACGCCGGCGACCCGTTCGCCGTCACCGCGGTGTTCACCCTGGACGGCCGAGTGCTCGCCCGGTGGCGGCTGGACCGCGAGATGCTCAACGACGGGCTGAGGGAGCCGGTCGGGGTCGGGGACGTCCGGCTGCGTCCGGTGCGGCAGGGGCGCTGGAGGGAAGTGCGCATGGATTTCCTCGGCGACCCCCTGCCCGGCGGCAGCCGCCACCACGCGGTGGTCTTCGCCTGGGCGCCCGCACTGGCCTCCTTCCTGGGCGACACCTACCTGGCCGTGCCGCCGGGCCAGGAGGAGGTCCCGGTGGACGACGTCCTCGCGGAGATCCTCGCCACCGGCTGAGCTCAGCGGGTGGTGTGGCGGTGCCGGGCCCACAGGGGCAGGCCGTACCAGCACGCCAGGTACCAGACGACGACCCCGGCCACCACCCAGGTCACGGCGCTGCCGTTCGTGGCCACCCGGAGGATCAGCACCAGGGAGGCGGTCATGGTGGTCAGCAGCAGGAACAGGCCGATGGTGGTCAGCCGGGACGCCAGCCGCACCGCCTCCGGCTTCACCTTCCGGCCGGCGACCAGCCGGTGCAGGGAGACCGGGCCGATCAGGGCGCCCGTGGCGGACGCGCCCAGGATGACGGTGACGACGTAGATCGTCTTGTCCGCGTGGGACAGCGTGGCGTACTTCTGCTGGAAGACCACGGTGAGCAGGAAGCCGAAGAGGATCTGGACACCGGTCTGCGCGACGCGCACCTCCTGGATGAGGTCGGTCCACATCCGGTCGGCACGCTCTTCCGCCGTCTCGTTGCGGCCGGTCCGCCTCTCCTGGTCCGTCATGGAATGCAGGTAACCGCCCGACCGGTCCTTCAAACGGCGCGGGCCGGGAGCGGCACCGCCCCGCTCCCGGCCGGCAGCGGTGCTACCAGCGGCTCTCCACCTGGTCCTTGATCCGCCGGTCGTACAGCTCGCGGATCGCGGCGACCGTCTCGCCCGGCAGCTCCGGGAGCTTCGCGGCGGCCGCGTTGGCGCGGGCCTGCTCCGGGTTGCGGGCGCCCGGGATCACCGTGGTCACGCCGGGCTGGTCGATGATCCAGCGCAGGGCGAGCTGGGCCGGGGTGTAACCCTCGGGGGCGAGGGCGGCGAACTCGGCGGCGGCTTCCACGCCCGTCGCGTAGTCCACGCCGGAGAAGGTCTCGCCCTGGTCGAAGGCCTCGCCGTGCCGGTTGTAGGTGCGGTGGTCGTCGGCCGCGAAGACGGTGTCCTTGGTGTACTTGCCGGAGAGCAGCCCGGAGGCGAGCGGCACGCGCGCGATGATGCCGACTCCGGCCTCCCGGGCGGCCGGGAGCACCTCGTACAGGGGCTTCATGCGGAACGGGTTGAGGATGATCTGCACACTGGCCACGCCCGGCCGGCCGATCGCGGTGAGCGCTTCCGCGCTGGTCTCGACGCTGACGCCGTAGGCCGCGACGCGCTCCTCCTCGACCAGGGTGTCGAGGGCGTCGTACACCGCGTCGGACGAGTAGACGGGGGTGGGCGGGCAGTGCAGCTGCACCAGGTCGAGGCGGTCCACGCCGAGGTTGCGGCGTGAGCGGTCGTTCCAGGCGCGGAAGTTGTCCAGGACGTAGTTCTCCGGGATCTGTTCGACCCGGCGGCCCATCTTGGTCGCCACCAGCACGTGCAGGTCCGGCCTGCCGCGCAGGAACGTGGCGATGGTCTGCTCGCTGCGCCCGTCGCCGTAGACGTCGGCGGTGTCGAAGAAGGTCACCCCCGACTCCGCCGCCGTCTCCAGGACGGCGAGCGCCTCCTTGTCGTCCACCTCGCCCCAGTCGGCGCCGAGCTGCCATGTGCCCAGGCCGACGACCGATGCCCGCTGTCCCGACCTGCCGATCACGCGTTCGTCCATGGCGCCAGTCTGCCATCCGCCGCCGACAACGGTGTCAGGGGACGGCCGTCCCCGTCCGCACGTGCCCCGAGCCGCTTCAGGGCGTCAGCTGGGCCTGGATAGCGGGCCCGTAGCGGTCGGTGATGTCGTCGATGCCGGCGGCCGCGGCGTCGCGCAGCCGGGGGCCGCGGGCGATGCCGTACATCACGCCGAGGCCGATGAGCTGGGCGACGGCGAGTTCGGCGCGCAGGCCGGCGTCGGGGCCGGTGAGCCGGGCGGCGAGGGCGTCGACGACATGGGCGCGGAAGTTGGCGCGCAGGATGTCTCCGTGGTTGCCGTGCAGGGGGGCGAAGGCGATCCGCAGCAGGGGGTCGGCGCCGCGGTCGCGCTGGCTCTCCAGGACGTGCCGGACCATGTGCCGGCCGAGGTCGTCCAGGGGGGCGTCGAGCAGGGCGGCCGCGTCGGTGTCGAAGGACATGACGCGGGCGAACAGGCTGTCCTTGTTGCCGAAGTACTTGAGGATCAGCGGCGGGCTGACCCCGGCGCGGTCCGCGACGTCCTTGAGGGTGATGTCGGCGTGCGCGTGCCGGGCGAGGAGGTGGCGGGCGGCCCTGAGGATGGCCGCCTTGGTGGCCTCGGCGTCCCGGCGGGCGGGGGCGGGCGCCGGGGCGGCGGGGGTGCCGGGTGGGGTGCTCACGGCACTCATGCTCCCTCCAGCGCGTCGTTCCTCGCGCTCTCGGCCCGGCCCTCGGCGCGGGGGGTGCCGTCGGGAGCCCGGTCGCCGGGTATGGAGAGGGCGGCGGCGGCCGCCGCCAGGGCGACGGCGCCGGCCATCGCGAAGGCCAGCAGGTAGCCGTGGAGCGTGGCGATCGGTACGCCGCCGACGAGGCTGGTGTGATGGGTGAGCACGGCGGCCACGGCGGCGCTGGAGGTGGCCTGGCCGATGGTGCGCATGAGGACGTTGACCCCGTTGGCGGAGGCGGTCTGGGTCGCCGGAACGGCCCGCAGGATCAGCGTGGGCAGCGCGGAGTAGGCGAGGGTGGTGCCGGTGGACACGACGGTGGCGCCCAGGATGATCATCCAGAGGTCGCGGCTGTCGGCGATGCGGACCACGTATCCGCAGGCGATCACCGCGGCGCCGAGGGCCAGGGTGACGCGCGGGCCGCGGGCGGCGGAGATCCGGGCGGAGACCGGCGAGAACAGCAGCATGGTCACGCCGCCGGGGAGCAGGCACAGGCCGGTGGCCACGATGGACAGGCCGAGGCCGTATCCGGTGGCCTTCGGCGCCTGCACCAGCTGGGCGGTGACGAGGGAGTTGGCGTAGAAGGCGAACCCGGTCAGCAGGGCGGCGACATGGGAGAGGCCGACCCGGGGCCGGGTCACGAGGTGCAGGTCGACCAGGGGCTGCGCGGTGCGCAGCTGCTGCCACCACCACAGGGCGAGCAGGAGGGCGGCGGCGCCGAACAGGCCGAGGACGCGCGGGCTGCCCCAGCCCCACTGGCCGCCCTGGGAGACGCCGAGCAGCAGCGCGGTCAGCCCCGCGGCCAGCCCGAGGGTGCCGAGGACGTCGAACCGGCTCGGCTCGCGCACCGGTGACTCCCGGATCGCCCACCAGACGGCCGCGACGCCCAGCACGCCGAGGAAGCTGGTCAGCCAGAACATGGTGTGCCAGTCGTAGTACTGCACGACCAGCGCGGCCAGCGGCAGACCCAGGGCGGCTCCGATGCCGACGGTGGAGCTCATCAGCGCCACCGCCGATCCCCGGCGCTCAGGCGGGAGTTCGTCGCGCAGGATGCTGATCGAGAGCGGTACGACCGAGGCGGCGGCGCCCTGCAGGGCGCGGGCGGCGATGAGCACGGCGATGTCCGAGGACAGCGCGCACAGCACCGAGCCCACGGTCATCAGGGCGAGCGCCCCGGTGAGCACCCGGCGCTTGCCGTACATGTCGCCGGCCCGGCCGAGCACCGGGGTCAGCACGGCCCCGGCGAGCAGGGTCGCGGTGACCGTCCAGGAGACGGCGCCGGCCGAGGAGTGGGTGAGCCGGGGCAGGTCCGGCAGGAGCGGGACGACCACCGTCTGCATGACGGCCATGAGGATCCCGCCGAAGGCCAGCACCGGGATGGTCAGCCGCTCCCGCAGCGGGTGCGGCTCGGCGGCCGGGCCCGGCTGGCCGGCGGTCGGGGCGGGCTGGTCCATCGGCACTCCTGCGGCGGCGCGGAAAGAGGTGAATGCGAATTCACCCTATCGAGTGAATGGCCTTTCACTCAAACGTTCCGCGGCCGTGGGGCGCCTACGACCGGCCGTGCAGGGCCCGCGCCGCCCGGGGTCCGAGCCACCGCTTGAGCCTGCGCAGCACCTCCAGCCGCCCGGCGGCCTTGTCGAGTCCGTAGTAGAGCTGCGGCGGCACGTGGGGCAGCAGGGGCGAGTGCCGCTGGCCGAGCAGGGCGAACATGCGGTGCGGCGGCAGGCCGATGTAGCGCGGCAGGTTCTCGTACCACTGGGCGCTGAGGCGGGCGGCGCTCTGGGCGGAGACCAGGTCGGCCCTGCGCCGCCGTTCGTACGCGGCGAGCGCCGGCGCCAGGGCGGTGTGCTCGCGCAGTGCGTCGGCGAGGCACATCGCGTCCTCCAGGGCGAGGGTGGTGCCGGCGCCGATGGAGTAGTGGGTGGTGTGGGCGGCGTCGCCGAGCAGGACCAGGTTGCCGTGGTGCCAGGTGCGGTTGGTGAGGGTGCGGAAGGCGGGCCAGGCCGCCGAGGAGCCGCCGATCAGCGGGTGACCGTCCAGGATGCCGGCGAACAGCTTCTCCAGCAGCGCGCGTTGGGCGGCCTCGTCCATCGCGTCCAGGCCGAGGCCGGTGAGGGTGTCCGGAGCGCACTCGATGACGCAGGTGCTGTGCCCGTCGTCGTAGGGGTAGCCGTAGCACCAGACCCAGCCGTGACCGGTCTCGACGAAGGCGAAGGTGAAGGAGTCGAAGACGCGGGTGGTGCCGAGCCACACGTAGCGGTTGCGGCCCTCGGTGGCCTCGGTGCCGAAGCGGTCGGCGTGGTGGGTGCGCAGGGCGCTGTGGACACCGTCGGCGGCGACCACCAGATCGGCCTCGGGGAGGTTCCCGGGGGTGATCTCGTCCTCGAACTCCAGCCGCACGCCGAGCGCACGGGCGCGTTCGGCGAGGATCTCCAGCAGGCGGTGGCGGCCGATGCCGTGGCCGACGTCGCCCGGCTGCCGGGTCATCAGGTCGCCGACGTGGGCGACGCCCTGGGCCCACCGCACCGAGTTCTCCTCGACGGCCCGCGCCGACTCGGGGTCGTACGTGTGGAGCCGGTCGAGCAGCGCGCGCCAGTAGGTGACGCCCCAGCCGTAGGTGGAGCCCTCGGCGTTGCGTTCGTGGACGGTGATGTCGTGCGACGGGTTCCGCCGCTTGAGCAGGATCGCGAGATACAGGCCGGCGGGCCCGCCTCCGGCACAGACGACCTTCACGCACACACCCCTGGGATTCACTGAAAGTGGCCGATTGGCACCGGAGGGTAGCAGTGGGCGGACGTGCGGCCGGGGCGGTCGAATCGCGTCAGTCTGCCGCCGTGAGCCACGCCACCCGGACGGCGGACGGCCGTGAAAGATCACCGCGAATTCGCGTGGCCACGCAAGGAATTCCCGGTTCCGGGTGGGACGGGGCCGCCCGCGCGACAAGATCATCTTTGTTCAACGTTATATGACATGTAGCCAATTGTCCTGATCACAGCCAACCCGATCCGGGCGATTTCTCCTGCTCCGGAATCGGCGGATAGGCATACGGGGTCATCACCCGCCCCCCTCACAGGAGCATCCGTATGCCCGAGTTCACCCGCCGTCGCGCCCTCACCGCGGCGGCCGTCCTCACCGCCGCGGCCGGTGCCCAGACCTTCGTCGCGCCCGGCGCCTTGGCCACGGGCCACTCGCACGAGGGATCACTCGAACCCTTCGACGAGGTCTACAAGGGCCGCCGGATACAGGGCCGGCCGCACGCCATGGACGGCATGACCGGAAGGAGCGGCACGGCCGGAGGGGGCGGTCACCGGCACGGACACGGCGCCGGATACGCGGTGTTCGTGGACGGCGTCGAACTGCACGTGATGCGGAACGCCGACGGCAGCTGGATCAGCGTGGTCAGCCACTACGCCCCGGTCGCGACCCCGCGCGCCGCCGCGCGGGCCGCGGTCGACGAGCTCCAGGGCGCCGCGCTGCTGCCCTTCCCGGCCCACTGACCGCCCTGAACGCCCTGACCGCCCGCGCAAGGAGCACCCCGCACATGACCGTACGCAAGAACCAGGCCGGCCTGACCTCAGACGAGAAGCGGCGGTTCGTGGCCGCCGTCATCGAGCTGAAGCGCAGTGGGCGCTACGACGACTTCGTGCGCACGCACAACGCCTTCATCATGTCCGACACCGACGACTCGGAACGCACCGGCCACCGTTCACCCTCGTTCCTGCCCTGGCACCGCAGATTCCTGCTCGACTTCGAGCGGGCCCTGCAGTCGGTGGACTCCTCCGTGGCGCTCCCCTACTGGGACTGGAGCACCGACCGGACCGTCCGAGCCGCGCTGTGGGCACCGGACTTCCTCGGCGGTACCGGGCGCAGCGCGGACGGGCGGGTGACGGACGGGCCGTTCGCCGCGGCCGGCGGGAACTGGCCGGTCAATGTCCGCGTGGACGGCCGTACCTACCTGCGCAGGTCGCTCGGGACGGGCGTGCGCGAGCTGCCGACCCGGGCCGAGGTCGAGTCGGTGCTGTCCATGGCGACGTACGACATGGCGCCCTGGAACAGCGCCTCGGACGGTTTCCGCAACCATCTGGAGGGCTGGCGCGGGGTCAACCTGCACAACCGGGTCCACGTCTGGGTCGGCGGGCAGATGGCGACCGGGGTCTCCCCCAACGACCCGGTGTTCTGGCTGCACCACGCCTTCGTCGACAAGCTGTGGGCCCGGTGGCAGCGCCGGCACCCGGACGCGGCCTACGTGCCCGGCGGCGGGACACCGGACGTGGTGGACCTGGACGAGACGATGAAGCCGTGGAACGACGTGCGGCCGTCGGATCTGCTCGACCACACGAGGTTCTACACGTTCGACACCCTGGAGGCCTGATCGGGCTCCGGGTTCAGGCCTCGGCCGTACGGCACTCCGGGTGGCCCCACCCCTGCGCGTTCTTGGCGATCGGCTCGCCGGCCGCGTAGGAACGGCCGCACAGGCAGCGGCCGGGGAACTTGGCCTTGATGGTGCGGGACGAGGAGCCGCCCGCCGCGCTCTTGCGGGGCGCCGCCTTGCGGCGCGGGGCCGCGGCGGAGGCGGCGGGCGCCGGGGACGGCGGCGGCACCGGGGAGCCGAGGGCGCTGCCCGCGGCCTCCTGGACCACGGCCGCCTGGCTGGCCGCGCGGTCGGCGAAGTCGTTCAGCGGGTCGCCGTCGACCTGGTGGGCGGGGACGTACCGGAAGTCGACCGTGCGGCCGTCGAGGAGTTCGTCGATGCGGACGACCAGGTCCTGGTTGGCGACCGGCTTGCCCGCGGCAGTCTTCCAGCCGTTGCGCTTCCAGCCCGGCAGCCAGGTGGTGACGGCCTTCATCGCGTACTGGGAGTCCATCCGCACTTCCAGCGGCACGTCCGGGTCGACCGCCGACAGCAGCCGCTCCAGGGCCGTCAGTTCGGCCACGTTGTTGGTGGCCCTGCCGAGCGGCCCGGCCTCCCAGCGGGCCGGCGTCGCCGCGTCGTCGGACACCACCCAGGCCCAGCCGGCCGGTCCCGGGTTTCCCTTAGAAGCCCCGTCGCACGCGGCCACCACTCGTTCACGCATGCGCCCGATCATGCCACGGCCGGGTGGGGTGTCCGGCCGCGGCCCGGTGTCCGCCCTGGTCAGAGCTCCGTGCTGGACGGCGTCTCGCCCTCGGTGGTGGTGACGTCGATCACCGAGAAGTTCGCGCCCTGCGGGTCGGTGAGCGCCGCCATGCGTCCGAAGGGGCTGGTCATCGGTCCGAACCGGAGCGCCGCGCCGAGCTTCGTCGCCCTGGCGACGGCCTCGTCGCAGTCGGCGACGGTGAAGTACACGTTCACGTACGAGGGCACCTCGGGCGGGACGTCGCCGGGCATCCGCATCCGGCCGAGGACGGGCCGGTCACGGAGGCTGAACGTGCGGAAGTCGACGCTGTCGTCCTCGATCTGCTGGACCGTGTACGGGAAGACGGACGCGAGGAAGGGGTCGGTCAGCTCGGGCTCGCGGGTGCAGACCTCGGCCCAGCAGTAGGCGCCGGGCACGGCCGTGGCCTCGAAGCCCTCGTGGACGCCGCCCTGCCAGACGCCGAACACCGCGCCGCCGGGCTCGCGGGCCAGGCACATCGTGCCGAAGTCGCCGACCCGCATCGGGTCCATCAGCACCTCCCCGCCGCCTGCCCGGATCCGCTCCGCGGCGGCCGCCGCGTCCGGCGAGGCGAGGTACAGGCACCACTGCGACTGCCCCTCCTGACCGGGCATGGGCGGGACGACGGCGGCGACGGCCTTGCCGTCCGCATACGCCTGGGTGTAGTTGCCGTACTCAGCGGACGACTCGCCGAAGGTCCAGCCGAGAACCTCGCCGTAGAAGCTCTTGGCCCCCTCCAGATCGCTGAACATCGCGTCGGCCCAACAGGGGGTTCCTTCAGGTTGTACCGCCATGTCCGCGGCCCTTCCGATCGAGCGGGTTCTCCCGGTTCCTCACGCTAGCCACCGGGCGGTCCGCCCGCGCGCCGAACGCCGCAGTCCGGCGGAGACTGGGAAGGGGGTCGGCGGCCTTCGGCGGACGGGGCGCGGTATGGCGGACATGATGCGAGCCTGGTCGGTCGAGCGGCCCGGACCGGTCGAGGCGGATCCGCTCCGGCTGGTCGAGCGGCCGGTGCCGGTGCCCGGGGCGGACGAGCTGCTGGTCCGGGTGCGGGCCTGCGGGGTCTGCCGCACCGATCTGCACGTCACCGAGGGTGATCTGCCGGTGCGACGGCCCGGGGTGACGCCTGGGCACGAGGTGGTGGGTGTGGTGGCCGGCCTGGGCGCCGGGGTGACGGACTTCGCGGTCGGCGACCGGATCGGGGTGGCCTGGCTGCGGCGCACGGACGGGTCGTGCGCGTACTGCCTGCGGGGCGCCGAGAACCTGTGCCCGCGCTCCGAGTACACCGGCTGGGACGCCGACGGCGGATACGCGGAGTACACGACGGTACCGGCCGCTTTCGCCTACCGGTTGCCCGGCGCCCTCGGCGACGTCGCGCTCGCGCCGCTGCTGTGCGCCGGGATCATCGGTCATCGCGCGCTGCGCCGGGCGTCGCTCCCGCCCGGCGGCCGGCTCGGTCTGTACGGCTTCGGGGGCAGTGCCCACCTGTGCGCGCAGGTGGCGCTCGCTCAGGGCGCCAGGGTGCACGTGCTCACCCGGGGTGCCGAGGCGCGGCGGCTGGCCGTGGAGCTGGGCGCGGCCTCGGCGCGGGACGCCTACGAGGCGCCGCCCGAGCCGCTGGACAGCGCGATCCTGTTCGCGCCGGTCGGTGACCTGGTGCCGGTCGCGCTGCGCGCCCTGGACCGGGGCGGGGTCCTGGCGGTCGCGGGCATCCACCTCAGCGACGTGCCGTCGCTGAACTACGAGCGCGAGCTGTTCTACGAGCGGGAGCTGCGCAGCGTCACCTCCAACACCCGGTCCGACGGGCGGGAGTTCCTCGCCCTCGCCGAGCGGCACGGCGTCCGTGCGACCACCCACCCCTACCCGCTCTCGCAGGCCCCGCGGGCGCTGCGGGACCTGAAGGCCGGGCGCTTCGACGGCGCCGCGGTCCTGGTGAACGACCTTTCCTGAGCCCAACCCCGGCACCGGCCGGGCACGAGAGCGGGCGACCGGCGCACGATCCGACAACACCACCCTTTCCACCCCGAACACCAGGTTTGCGCATCTAAGGCACGTAAACGCCCCTTTCACGCCGTACCCGTAGATCACCAGGGCTGTTTGGCTTGTCCGTGCGCACCACCACCTCGCACACCACCGACCTTCGCGGGTCACCGCCGTTCACCGCTCTGCTGGAGGGAATGTGTCCACACCGGACAGCGTCATCGGCTCGGCCGTCGGCGAGCCCGAGCCGGATCCGACCGCCGACGGGCAGCTCACCAGTCTGAGCACCCGGGCGGCACGCCAGCTCGCCACGACCACCAAGTCCGAACCGCAGATGCAGGCCATCACCTCCCGGTGGCTGCTGAGGACGCTGCCGTGGGTGGACGTCAAGGGCGGCACGTACCGGGTCAACCGGCGCCTCCAACTGCGCACCGGGCGGGGCCGGGTGAGCTTCGAGCAGAACGGCGGGGACGACATCCGGGTCATCCCGCGGACCCTCACCGAGCTGCCGATCCTGCGCGGTTACGACGACCTGGACGCGCTGACCCAGCTCGCCGACCGGTTCCGGCCCCGCGAGGTCCGTGCCGGGCAGGTGCTGTTCGAGGCGGGACAGCCGGTCACCGAGACCTACCTGGTGGTGCACGGCCGGTTCACCCGGTACGCGGCCGGCAGGTTCGGCGAGGAGGAGGTCGTCGGGGTCGTCACCGACGGCGACCAGATGGGCGACGAGGCGGTCGGCCAGACCGATCCGCTCTGGCTCACCTCGGTGCGGGCCGAGACGGCGGGTGTGGTCCTCGCGCTGCCCTGGGCGGTCGCCGAGGAGATCATGGACCGGGTGCCGTCGCTCGGTGCCCATCTGCAGGCCTACGTCGACCGGCAGCGGCTGCCGATGAACCGCAAGGGCGAGGCCGAGGTGCCGGTGCAGGCCGGGCACACCGGCGAACCGACCCTCCGGGGCGGCTTCGTGGACTACGAACTCAATCCCCGCGAGTACGAGTTGTCGCTCACCCAGACCGTGCTGCGGGTGCACTCCCGGGTCGCCGACCTCTACAACCACCCGATGGACCAGACCCAGCAGCAACTGCGCCTCACGGTCGAGGAGATCCGCGAGCGCCAGGAATGGGAGATGGTCAACAACCGGGAGTTCGGGCTCCTGCACAACATCGACTACGGGCAGCGGGTCAGTACCTTCACCGGACCGCCGACCCCGGACGACATGGACGAGCTGATCTCCATGCGCCGCAAGACCAAGGTGATCCTGGCGCACCCCAAGGCGATCGCGGCCTTCTTCCGGCAGTGCAACCGGCTCGGTCTCGTGCCCCCGTCGGCGAACGTCGACGGGCACGAGATCCCGGCCTGGCGCGGGGTCCCGATCTATCCGTGCAGCAAGATCCCGATCAGCGACGACCACACCACCAGCATCATCGCGCTGCGCACCGGCGAGGCCGACCAGGGGGTCGTCGGCCTGCACCAGACCGGTATCCCCGAGGAGTTCCAGCCCGGCCTGAACGTCCGCTTCATGGGGATCAACGAGCAGGCCGTCGTCAACTACCTGGTCACCGCCTACTACTCGCTCGCCATCCTGGTCCCCGACGCGGCCGGGATCCTGGAGAACGTCCAGCTCGGCCGCACCGCCGACTGACGGCCTGGAGCACATCCATGAGCACACCCGCCACCTCCTACGCCCTGCCGGGGCCGCCGAACATCGCGGAGCGGCTGCGCCCGGCCCGCCGCACCGGGGCGGTCCCCGGACTGCGCCACCGGCCGGCCGTGCCCGCCGACCCGGAGAAGGCCGCCGAGCTCGACCGCCGGCTGGAGGCCTGGGCCCGCGAGCTGGACCTGTTCCCCGCGGCGTGGAAGGGGGACTTCTCCGGCTTCCAGTTCGGCCGGGCCGTCGCCCTCCAGCATCCGGGCGGCCTGGACCTGGACCGGCTCACCGCCGCCGGGAAGCTGCTGCTCGCCGAGAACATCGTGGACTCCTGCTACTGCGAGGAGGACGAGGGCCGCGGCGGATCCCGGCGCGGTCTCGGCGGCCCGCTGATCATCGCCCAGTCGGCGCTGGATCCCTACCACGGCATCCCGGAGCTGGAGGAGGAGTGGCGCGCGGGCATCAGGGCCGACGGTCCGCTGCGGTCGTACCACTTCGCGCTCGCGGACTTCGCGGCCTTCGCCACGCCCAGCCAGACCGACCGGTTCGTGCACGACATCGCCCGGCTGCACCTCGGATACCTGGGCGAGGCCGCGTGGATGGAGACCGGGTACATGCCCCGGGTCTGGGAGTACCTGGTGATGCGCCAGTTCAACAACTTCCGGCCCTGCCTGTCGATCGTGGACGCGGTGGACGGCTACGAACTGCCCGAGCAGCTGTACGCCCGCCCGGAGATCCAGCGGATCACGGCCCTGGCGTGCAACGCCACCACGATCGTCAACGACCTGTACTCCTTCACCAAGGAGCTGGCGAGCGACCCGGACCACCTGAACCTGCCCCGCGTGGTGGCCGCCAACGACCGGTGCGGGCTGAAGGCCGCCTATCTGAGGTCCGTGGGCATCCACAACCGGATCATGGACGCCTTCGAGGAGGAGTCGGCCGCGCTGTCCGCCGGCTCGCCGCTGGTCGCGCGCTACGCCGAGGGGCTGGCCGCCTGGGTCTCCGGCAACCACGAGTGGCACGCCACCAACACCCACCGCTACCACCTGCCCGACTACTGGTAGCCGACGAGCCGAACCGAACCACCGTCAGCAACACGTCGAGGAGAACCTGTTGACCACCGCCCCTGTCGCTCGGAAGACCACCACGTCAGCCCCGGTGCCGACCCAGTCCAGGTACCAGAACAGCGTCGCGGAGTACTGGAACGCCGAGGAGAACCCGGTCAACCTCGAACTCGGAAAGATCGACGACCTGTACCACCACCACTACGGCATCGGTGAGGCCGACTGGTCGGTGCTCGACGAGACCGACCCGGCGCTGCGCAGGGAGCGCGTCACCGCCGAGCTGCACCGCCTTGAGCACGCCCAGGCCGAGCTGCTCGCCTCCCACCTCGGCGCCCTCACTCCGGCCGACCGGGTCTTCGACGCGGGCTGCGGCCGCGGCGGCGGCAGCATCGTGGCGAACCTGCGCTACGGCTGCCATGCCGACGGAGTGACCATCTCCGCCAAGCAGGCCGACTTCGCCAACGAGATGGCCCGCAAGCGGGAGGTCGGCGACAAGGTCCGCTACCACCACCGGAACATGCTGGACACCGGCTTCGAGACGGGGGCCTACGCGGCCTCGTGGAACAACGAGTCCACGATGTACGTCGAGCTGGAGCTGCTCTTCGCCGAGCACACCCGGCTGCTGCGCCGCGGCGGCCGCTACGTGACCATCACCGGCTGCTACAACAACGCCTACGGGCAGGCCTCCCGCGAGGTGTCCCTGATCAACGCGCACTACATCTGCGACATCCACCCGAGGTCGGAGTACTTCCGGGCGATGGCCGCCAACCGGCTGGTGCCGGTGCACGTGGAGGACCTCACCGCGGCGACGATCCCGTACTGGGAGCTGCGCAAGCAGGCCGACCACCTGGTGACGGGGATCGAGGACGCCTTCCTCACCGCGTACAAGAACGGCAGCTTCCAGTACCTGCTGATCGTGGCCGACCGGATCTGATCCGGCGCCGGGCCGGCGGTGGGGCGGGGTCCGCGGACCCCGCCCCACCGTTCGCGTACCGCCTCACTCGCCCGCGTGGGCCTTCCGCAGCGCGGCGATGTCGAGCTTGCCCATGGCGTACATGGCCCGCGTGGTGCGCGTGGCCTTCTCCGGGTCGGGGTCGCCGATCAGCTCGATCAGCCCGTCCGGGATGACCTGCCAGGACACGCCGTACCTGTCCTTGAGCCAGCCGCAGGGGCCGGGCTCCCCGCCGTTCTCGGTGAGCTTGGCCCAGTAGTGGTCGACCTCCTCCTGGCCGTCGCAGTAGATCTGGAAGGAGATCGCCTCGGTGAACCTGAACTGCGGGCCGCCGTTGAGGGCGACGAACTTCTGCCCGTTGGCCGTGAAGTCGACGGCCAGCACGGAGCCCGCCTGGCCGGGTCCGGCCTCGTTGTACCGGCCGACCTTCCCGATGCTGGAGTTCTTGAAGATCGACACGTAGTAGTGGGCGGCCTCCTCGGCCTGCCCGTCGAACCAGAGACACGTGGTGAATCCGTCGGTGGCCATGGGCACCTCCTGGGAGCGGGAACGCGGTCATGTGTACCGACCGGCGTGCTCCGGGAAACTCATCGGTCGGCCCGGGAAAAGCGGTGGCCCGGCGGCCGGGGGCGTCGGCATCCTGCCGGTGTGGACGCGTCGGAATCCAGGGTGCACGACCCGAAGCTGCGGGACGTCTTCGACCAGGCCCCCGAGCGGTACGAACGGGCCCGGCCCCGCTACCCCGCCTCGCTGGTCGAGGAAGTGGTCCGGGCCACGGGGGCCGGGCCAGGAGTCCGGGTACTGGAGATCGCCCCGGGCACCGGCAAGCTCACCGTGGATCTGGCGGGGTCCGGCTGTGCGATCACCGCCGTGGAGATCGGCCCGCGCATGGCCGCCGTGGCCCGCCGCCGGCTCGCGGCGTTCCCCGCGGTGGAGGTGGTGGTCGCGGCCTTCGAGGAGTGGGGGCCGCCGCCGGAGCCGTTCGACGCGGTGGTGTGCGCGACCGCCTTCCACTGGCTCGACCCGGCCGTCCGGACGCCGAAGGCGGCCCGGTCGCTGCGGCCCGGCGGGCTGCTCGGTGTCGTCGCCACCCACCATGTGGCGGGCGGCTCCGAGGAGTTCTTCGCCGAGGTCCAGCAGTGCTACGAGCGCTGGGATCCGGCCACCCCGCCGGGACTGCGGCAGACCCGTGAGGCGGAGCTCGCGACCGACACGACGGAGTTCACCGGCTCCCCGTACTTCACGGACGTCACCGTGGGCGGTCACGCCCAGGAGATCACGTACACCACCGAGCAGTACCTCGACCTCCTGCTCACCTACTCCAACCACCGCGCGCTCGCGCGGCCCGCCCGCCACGGGCTGCTCGCCTGCGTCCGCGCACTGATCGACTCCCGGTACGACGGCGTGGTCACGAAGCGCTACTGGCACGAGCTGATCACGGCCGTGCGCACCGACGCGTAGGCGGCGCGTCCGCGGATCGCCATCGGCTCTTTTCCGCCACGGCCGGGGACGGGACGCATGCGTCGCGTCACCCCGGGTACCCGTGCTGCGAGGCAGGCATGAGACGTCCGGTTCCGGGTACCCGGGACAGGGCGACCTTTCTGCTCAGGGCCGGACGACCCCGGCCGAGGTGGCAGCGCCGAACGTGACTGACCTGGGAGAGGACATGAAAACCGCCGGGATCCGGTCGGAAGCAGTGAACACCGCTCACCCCGTCGAGGCGTGGACGCCCGAGGAGGCACTGCCAGGAATCGAGGACCCGAGGGCCGTCGCGCCGCGCGACGCACGCGAGCTGTCCCGCCAGTTCTTCCAGCGCCTGTGCGAGCTGGAGGAAGGCACGGCCGAATACCAGTACGCCCGGAACACGCTGATCGAGATGAACATGTCGCTGGTCCGGTTCGCGGCCGGGCGGTTCCGCAACCGGGGCGACGACATGGAGGACATCGTCCAGACCGGGATGATCGGCCTGATCAAGGCCATCGACCGGTTCGAGCTGTCGCGCGAGGTCGAGTTCACCTCCTTCGCGCTGCCGTACATCGTGGGCGAGATCAAGCGGTTCTTCCGCGACACCACCTGGGCGGTGCACGTGCCCCGGCGGCTCCAGGAGCTGCGGGTGGAGCTGGCCAAGGCGCGCGAGGAGCTCTCCAGCCGCCTGGACCGGGACCCGACGGTCGCCGAGCTGGCCACGCTCATGAACCTCTCCGAGGACGAGGTGATCGAGGGGCAGCTGGCCTCCAACGGTTACAACTCCTCCTCCCTGGACGCCGCCCTCACCGGGGACGGCCCGGAGGACGGCGAGGCGGTGCTGGCCGACTTCATCGGGGTCGAGGAGGAGGGACTGCGGCTCGTGGAGGACTTCCAGTCGCTGGCCCCGCTCATGGCCGAGCTGAGCGACCGGGACCGGGAGATCATCCATCTCCGGTTCGTCGAGGAGGCCACCCAGGCGGAGATCGGCGAGCGGCTCGGCTGCTCCCAGATGCACGTCTCCCGCCTGATCAAGCGGATCGTCACCCGGCTGCGTCAGGGGATGCTGGGCGAGCTCGGCTGCGCCTGACGGCGGGACCACGGGCGCTGCCCCGCACCGGCGCGTGGGGCGGCGCCCGTGGTGGCTCACCGTCGGCGCACGGAGCTCAGACGGCTCACCGAACTGAAAGGGAAAGTCACCGGGGAAAGCGCACCAGTGCGCGCACCCGCTTGCCGACCGGCACCCGCTCGGCGCTCACCTCCGCCGCCAGGGCGTGGACGATCTCCAGCCCGTGCCGGCCGATCCGCTCGGGGTCCTTGGGGAAGCGCCGGGGCAGCGCCACACTGCTGTCGTACACGGAGACGAGCACCGCGCTGTCCGTGCCCTCCAGTTCGAGGATGTACGGGCCGTTGCTGTGCCGGTCCGCGTTGGTGACCAGCTCGCTCACCACCAGGAGCAGTTCGCCGTCGGCCCGCGGGTCGATCGAGGCGCACCACTCGGTCCTGAGCTGCTCCAGGAAGCGGGCCGCGAAGTCCCGGGCCTCGGCGATGCAGCCGGGCTCGCCGGTGTAGTGCGCCGCTCGCCGCAGCGGCTCCACGGGTACGTCGAAGCCAGTCGGTATCACTGCCCCGCCCAGGTGTTCGGTCATGCGTTTTCTCTCCAGGAGGCCGGACCGGCCGGTCATGGTTGCACCCACGCTCTTACCCCGAGCGCGGTCCGGCAGTCCCCGGGAGTTTCGCGGATCGCGCACACCCGGGTCGTGCCGGTCACACGACCGGCGAGCCGGGGCCGGCCGACGGCGGGGCCGGCGGTTGCCCGGACGACGGGGGCACGGGCCCCGAGCCCTCCGACTGCGGAGGCTGAGGCGCCGTCGACCCGTTCTTCGAGGGCCCGGTACCAGGGGATTCGCTCCCGTTCTTCGGTGGCTCCGACGGCGGGGACCCGGTCTTCGGGGACTCGCTCTGCGGCGACGCGGTCTTCGGGGGCGCCGACGAGGGCGGCGCGGAGGACGGTGGCACGGAGGACGGCGGCACGGACGAGGGCGGCTTCGACGACGGCTTCGAGGACGGCGCGTGCCCGGACGGGGAGTTCGAGGACGGCGTGTTCGACGGGGGTGGCGGGGAGCCGTTCCCGGGGCCGGGCGGCGTCGACGGGCCGGACGGGGACGACGGCGGGTTCAGCGGGTTCGGGTCGGCCGGGGGCCGCGCCGGGCGGTCCTGGTGGCCGGTGTGGTCGCCCCGGTGCCGGCCGAACCAGTCGTCGTGCTCGCGGTCGAAGACGACGAAGACCTTGATGACCTGCGCGGAGGGTGCGACGACGACCACGTTCGCGGGCCGGTACGCGGGCCAGGCGGCGCCGGTGGTCCTCGGGGTGGTCGGCTGGGCGACCGGCGGGGCCAGCGGGTTGCCGCAGGCGCAGCGCAGCCGGGGCACGCCGTGCCCGTCGACCAGGACGGCGGTGCCCGCCTGGAGGACGGACTGGTAGGTGGTCGCCCCGCCGTCCCGGTAGCCGTGTGCGGTGACCCGGGTGTCCGCGCGCAGCTGTACGGAGGTAAGGGAGCGCAGATAGGCGGGGACCCCGGACGGCTGCACGCCGGCCTGCGCGGCGAACGCCCTGTTGCGGTCGGGCGCGGCCTGGAGGTACCTGATCTGCTGCTCGACGTCGCAGCTGGCGCTGTTCCGCGTGCCGCTGTAGAGACCGGGAGCGCCGCCGTCGACGCCGCGCACCTCGTTCTGGGGCGCCGCCGATGCGGCCGGGGCGGCGGACACCGGCGCGGCCGCGCTGTTCCTCGCGGTGGACGGGGTGAACGGATCCTGGCCGGAGCTCCCGGCCGATTGGAGGAAGACCTCGCCGCGGTGCCCGGAGCTGTCGCCCGAACGGGTGAGGACCACGGCCAGAGCCGCGGCGACCACCACGGCGGTGGTGAGGGTCGCGATCCGGGGTGCCGACTTCCACCACGGCCCGTGCGGCTCTCCACCCCGGCCGGCGCCGCCTCCGGGCGGCTGCGCGGGAGGTCCGGCGGGGGGCCCGGAAGCCCCGGACAGCGGGCCCGAGGGCGGTCCCGTGGGGCGGCCGGACGGCGGCGGTTCGACGCTCAAGGGCTCATCTCCCCGGTGCGGTGAACGGCATTGCGACAATATGCCCCTTTCAGGGCATATTGAGGCCAATGTGCGCCGGTCCCGTACCGTCCGCAAGCCGACGCGGACGGACCATCCGGCGGGCGGCCGGTCCAGGTGTTGCCTAGCGTGACAGCGTGCGCCCCAGAATCACCTCCGAGCGGCCGGGCCGCGCGCCGGGCGGCCGGCCCGTGGCCCGGCACGGCTGGCCGGCGGCCCTGGCCGTGGTGCTGGCCGCGTCGATCGCCATGCTCGCGGTGGCCGCCGCGGGGCTGTGGGCGGCGGGCACGGCCGATCTGCCGAAGGGCGCGTTCGGGCCGGTGGTCCTGGCGACCGTGGTGACGGCGGTCGGCGGCACCGTCGACCTCTCGGGGAACGCCGGCGACCTGGCCCGGACGAACGCCGGGCTGACGGTCGTCCCGCTGTCGGTGACGCTGGTCGGGGCGCTGGTGGCCGGCGGGGGCTTCCTGCGGCCGCTGCGGCACCGGGCGGTGGCCGGGGCCGGGGAGCTGGCCGGGTGGGCGGCCCGGATCGCGGTGCTGTGGCTGCTCGCGCTGACCGGCCTGGCGTCGGGTGCCCGGCACACCTTCGCGGTGGACGTCGGCAGCGGCGTGCTCAGTGCTCTCACCGACGCGCTGGACGCGGCACCGCGGGCCGGCTTCACGACGGACGTCCCGCGGACGGCCGGGTTCGGGCTGCTGTGGCTGGCGGGCATGCTGCTGCTGGCGCTGCTGGTGTCGCGGGGGGCGCCGCTGCCGGGGCGGCTGCTGCGCTTCCAGGCATCGGTGCGCCCGGCGGCGTACGCGATGGTCGTGCTCGTGCTGGCGTACGTCGCGCTGGCCCTGGTGATCGCCCTGGTCGCGATGGTGACCCGTGGGCATGCCCGGCAGACGCTCGCGGTGATCCTGCTCGGGCTGCCGAACCTGGCCTGGCCGGCCCTCACGCTCGGGCTCGGCGCCACCTGGAAGGGCAGGGTGGACGGCCCGTTCGGGCTGCCGGTGCCGAAGGTGCTCGCCGAGGTGCTGCGCACGCCGGACGTCTCCACGCTGAACCTGCGCACCATCAGCGCGCACGACGGCCGCTGGTGGTGGCTGGCCGGGGTGGCGGCCGTGCTGCTGGCGGCGGCCGCGTTCCTGATGGCGGCCCGCTCCCCGGCCCGGATCCGCGCCCGGCAGCACGCCCTGCACCTGGCGGTCGCCCTCGCGCTGACGATGCTGACGCTGTGCCTGACCTGCCGCGTCTCCGCCCACTACGGCCTCTCCCTGCTCGGCATCGGCGACCTGGGCGGCAACCTCTCCGGCGAGCTGCTGCTGGAGCCCGTGCTGTGGCCGGCGGTGGGCCTGGGCGTGCTGTGGGGCCTGGTCGCCGGGTTCCTTGGCGCGCTCCTGGCCCGCCCGGTGCCCCGACGGGGCGAGCCGGCGGCCTGAGGACCACCGGAAGACTCCGTCACGGGAGAGCGGCGCCGCCGGGTGTCAGCGGTCCCCGTCGGTCCGGACCACCCGGGTCGGATCGTGACCGGGACCGTCGCCGCCCGGCTCCGCGCGGTCGGTGACGTACGTGGACAGCCGCCGCCCGTCGCCGTAGAGCCAGCGTCCCTCGGTCTGGTCGTACAGCCACATCGACTCCCCGTCGACCACCACGCCGATGCGCAGTCCGCGCGTGCGGCTGCGGAAGGACTCGCCGTCGAGGCCGCCGGCCGCCAGGTCCTCGACGGCGGCCCGGTACCCGGTGAGCGCCTCGGCGGCGCGGGCGAGCAGGGGGCGCGGGTCGGTGGCCTCGGTGGGCGGGCCGCCGGGGACGGGCGGGTCCTGGGGGACGGCGACGAGGTAGCGGCCGTCGACCCAGGCAGACCAGCCGTTGGCGCAGCTGATGTGCGCCCAGTCGCCGAGCCGTTCCACCAGCCGCACCGGCAGCAGCGCGTCGAGGGGCACGGTGGGCCGGCCCGGGTCGGGGGCCTCCCAGGCGGGCATGCCGTCGGCGGGGACGACATGGGTGGGCCTGAATCCCGGCGTCGTGGTCATCGGCAGCCTACTTCCGCATCACCGCGGGTTCGTGGCGGCGCAGCAGCCGGGACAGGACCCAGCCGAAGAGCACCGACAGCACCACCAGCATGACCATGTTGCGCAGCCACACGCCCGCCGAGTGCCGGAAGAAGGGGTCGGCGGTGAGGGCACCCGGCACGATCCGGTGCAGGTCCACGGTGCCGGCCATGGCGCCGAGCGCCCAGCGCGAGGGCACCAGCCAGGCGACCTGTTCGAGGCCCGGGACTCCGTTCAGTTTCAGCAGGGTCCCGCAGAAGACCACCTGGACGACGGTGAGCAGTACCAGCAGCGGCATCGTCACCTCCTCCTTGCGGACCAGCGCGGAGATCAGCAGGCCGAGCATCATCGCGGTGAAGGAGAGCACGGCCACGGCGACGGTGATCTCCAGCAGGGGCGGCATCAGCACTCCCCGGCCGCCGGGCGCGTCGAGGCCGACGCCGGCCAGGCCCACCTGGGTGAGCACCACCGCCTGGAGCACGGTGACGGTGCCGAGGACGACGACCTTCGACATCACGTAGGCCGATCTGGACAGGCCGACGGCTCGCTCGCGCTGGTAGATGACGCGTTCCTTGACCAGTTCGCGCACCGCGTTGGCCGAGCCGGCCAGCACTCCCCCGACGCACAGCAGGAGCAGCACGTCGGTCACGCTGTCGACGGTGAGTTTGTGGCCGGCGACGGCCCGGACCATCGCGCCCATGACGAAGGGCAGTCCGATCATGATGGCGAGGAAGGTCCGGTCGGCGGCGAGGGCGGCCGTGTAGCGGCGCACCAGGGTGGAGAACTGGGCGCCCCAGCTGCGGGGCCGCGGCGGCGGGGCCACGGCCACCGGCCCGGAGCGCGGCACCACCGGCTGGGCGCTGGAGTTCACGACGTACTTGCGGTGGAACGACGAGGCGCGGTACTCCCCCGCCCAGTCCCGGCCGGTGTCCCGCTCGAACGCCTCGAAGGCCTCGGGCCACTCGTCGAACCCGAAGAAGCCGAGGGCCTCCCCGGGCGGCCCGAAGTAGGCGGTCCGGCCGCCCGGCGCGAGGACCAGGAGGCGGTCGCACACGTCGAGGCTGAGGACGCTGTGGGTGACGACGATGACGGTACGGCCGTCGTCGGCGAGGCCGCGCAGCATGTTCATCACCGAGCGGTCCATCCCGGGGTCGAGTCCGGAGGTCGGCTCGTCCAGGAAGAGCAGGGACGGCTTGGTCAGCAGCTCCAGGGCGACGCTGACCCGCTTGCGCTGTCCGCCGGAGAGGCTGTGCACGGGTTGTTCGGCACGTTGTTCGAGGCCCAGTTCCCGGATGACCTCGTCGACCCGCTCTCGGCGCTCGGTCTTCGCGGTGTCCTCGGGGAAGCGCAGTTCGGCGGCGTAGGTGAGGGCGCTGCGCACGGTCAGCTGGACGTGCAGGATGTCGTCCTGCGGGACGAGGCCGATGCGCTGGCGCAGTTCGGCGTAGTCGCGGTAGAGGTCGCGGCCGTCGTAGAGGACGGTGCCCTGCTCGGCGGGGCGCTGGCCGGTGAGGGCGCCCAGCAGGGTGGACTTGCCGGCGCCGCTGGGTCCGACCACGGCGAGCAGGGACTTCTCGCCCACCGGGAAGGAGACGTGGTCCAGCAGGATCCTGCGGCCCTGGTCCACGGCGACGGTGAGGTCCTGGACGTCGAGGGAGACCTCGCCGGTGTCGACGTACTCCTGGAGCCGGCCGTCGACCAGGCAGAACGCGGAGTGGCCGATGCCGACGACGTCCCGGGGGCCGAGCAGGGCGCGGGTGACGAGGCGGCCGTTCAGGTAGGTGCCGTTGTGGCTGTCGAGGTCGGCGATCTCGTGGCTGCCGTCGGGCTGGGCGCGCAGTTCGGCGTGGTGGCGGGAGACGATCAGGTCGTCGACGACCACGTCGTTGTCGGGGGCGCGGCCGATGCGGACCGTGCGGGCCGGGAGCCGCCGTACCGACGAGGGCTGCCGGTAGGTGCCGGTCCGGCTGGGCGCGGCGACGACCGACGGGCGGTCCGCGGCGGGCGGCGGGCGGCCGCTGAGCACGGCGGACGGCCCGTCGGCGGGGCTGCCGAAACGGATCACCGTGCCCGGTCCGACCTCCCACTCCCGGATGCGGCGGCCGTCGGCGTAGGTGCCGTTGGTGCTCTGCTCGTCCTCCAGCGTCCAGTGGCCCTCGACGGGCCGCAGCACCGCGTGGTGCCACGAGACCCGGGCATCGTCGATGACGATGTCGCTCAACGGGTCCCGCCCGACGTGGTAGTCACGGCCCGGACTCATCACCGTGGATCCCGTGTCGGTCTCCAGGACGAGTTCGGGCGCCGTCGAGGCGACCGGCCACTCCGCCATGGGCAGGATTCTACCGATCCGACCGCTTGTGTGCCTGGTCAGGGCCGTCCGGGCGGTGGCTGTCGCAGGTCAGGCCACGGGGACGACGAGGGCCGGGATGGTGCGCTGCATCCGGAGGGCGTCGACGGACTCGGCGAGCAGTTCGTACTCCGTGGTGTCGTCCTGGACCGCGATCCGCACCAGCCGCCCGTCGGCCAGTTCGTCGGCGACCAGTTCCTGCCGGGCCACGTCGGCGCACCAGGCGCGGAGCAGGGCGGGTACGTCCACGACGGTGCCGGCGACGGGGACGAGCGCCCCCTGCGGGAAGCTGGGGTTCTCGGGTAAGGGGTCGAGCCGTTCCGCGATCCAGGAGGCCCGGTCCCGTAACCACCACAGCGCCAGTGCCAGGGTCGGCGCGCGGTAGGTGCCGAGCGGGACGCCGATGCGTTGCCCGCCGCACATGCCGTATGCCGTGACGTGGCACAGGAATTCGTCGTGCACGATCACTCCCCCGTAGCTCGCCGGTGTGCCGTCGCGGCCGGGTTTCCGTGCGGCTCCTGTGCGGTGAAGTGCTCCTGACACTGAGTATGTTCACTTTCGAAACACTGTCACCACATCTTTCCGGCCAGTCTCTTGGCATATTCCCGCTGCCAACGGACCGAAATGTGCGAGCTGTACCGGCGAGTCTTCCTTACCCGAGAGGTAATCGACCCGTCCCGCCGACCGGGGCATGGTGGTCACCAACGGATCGCCGCAAGCCGCGATCCGCCCCCCGACCAGCAATGACGACTCCCCTGGAGGCTGATTCACCATGTCCGCGAACACCGACCGTCACCAGACCGCCGCCGCCCGCTACTTCGAGGCCTGGAACGCCACCGAGCCCGAGGCGCTCGCCAAGGCGGTCGCCGAGGCGTGGACCCCGGAAGGCGGCTACACCGACCCGCTCGCGGATGTCACCGGACACGCGCAGATCACGGCCGTGATCGCGGCGGCCCACGAGCAGTTCCCCGGTTTCGTCTTCCGGCCGCTCGGGGTCGTCGACGGCCACCACGACACCGCCCGCTTCGGCTGGGAACTGGTGAACGAGGCGGACGGCTCCGCTCCGGTGGCCGGATTTGACGTGGTCACGCTCAGTGAGGACGGCCGGATCCTGCGGGTCCTGGGCTTCCTCGACCGGGTTCCGGCCGGGGCGTGAACCGCCGAGCCCGATGAGGCACGGCGCTCACCCCCAGAGACAGCGGCAGGCGGGGGCCGGGCGCGGCAGGGGGTGGGACGGTCGGCTGCGGGGCGCCCGCGGGCCGGCGGGGGCGGGCCGCGCAGTTCCCCGCGCCCCTGGGGCGCTCCCGCCGGCGCTCGTCCGGGAAGGGCCGGGGGGACACCGTCCGCGTCCGCCTCGCCGAACGCGTCAGCGGTTGATGATCGCGTCGATCCGGGCCAGCTCCTCCGCGTCGAAATCGAGGTTCCCGATGGCACCGACGCAGTCCTCGACCTGCTGCGGGCTGCTGGCGCCGATCAGCGCCGAGGTCACCCGGCCGCCGCGCAGCACCCAGGACAGGGCGAGCTGGGCGAGGGTCTGGCCGCGGCCCTTGGCCACCTCGTCGAGGTCGCGCAGCCGGCCGACCAGGTCCTCGGTGACCGCGTCCGAGTTCAGGAACGGGCTGTCGCTCGCGGCCCGCGAGCCCTCGGGGATGCCGTCGAGGTAGCGGCCGGTGAGCAGGCCCTGCTCCAGCGGGGAGAAGACGATGGAGCCGACCTGGAGCTCGTCCAGCGCGTCCAGCAGGCCCTCGGTCTCCGGGCGGCGGTCCAGCATCGAGTAGCGCGGCTGGTGGATGAGGAGCGGGGTGCCGAGCTCGCCGAGGATCCGGGCGGCCTCGCGGGTCTGCTCCGCGGAGTAGTTGGAGATGCCGACGTAGAGCGCCTTGCCCTGCTGGACCGCCGAGTGCAGGGCGCCCATCGTCTCCTCCAGCGGAGTCTCCGGGTCCGGGCGGTGCGAGTAGAAGATGTCGACGTGGTCCAGGCCCATCCGGGTCAGGGACTGGTCCAGCGAGGACAGCAGGTACTTGCGCGAACCCCACTCGCCGTACGGGCCGGGCCACATCAGGTAGCCGGCCTTGGTGGAGACGACCAACTCGTCGCGGTGGGCCGCGAAGTCCGCCCTGAGGGCCTCGCCGAACGCGGACTCGGCGGCGCCGGGCGGCGGGCCGTAGTTGTTGGCGAGGTCGAAGTGGGTGACCCCGAGGTCGAAGGCGCGGCGCAGGACGGCACGCTGGGTCGTCACGGGCCGGTCCGGCCCGAAGTTGTGCCACAGCCCTAGCGACAGCGCGGGGAGCTTCAGGCCGCTGCGCCCGCTGCGGCGGTAGGGCATGTCGGCGTAGCGGTCGGGGTGTGCGGTGTACAACGCGACTCCAGAGGGGTTGGCACAGGATCCACCACCACCACTCTTTCCCGAGCCGTGCACAGTGGTCCAACAGGAGAATCCGATGGAATTGTGCGGCTAGGCTTCTCAATCATGGAACTGCGCCACCTCCAGCACTTCGTCGCCGTCGCCGAGGACCAGCACTTCACCCGGGCCGCCGAGCGGCTGATGGTGTCCCAGTCCGGTCTGTCGGCGTCGATCCGGGCCCTGGAGCGGGAGCTGCGGGCGCCGCTGTTCGTGCGGACGACCCGCCGGGTGACGCTCACCGAGGCGGGCCGGGCGCTGCTCGGCGAGGCGGAGCGGATCCTCGCCCAGGTGCGCTCGGCGCACGAGGCGGTGGCCGCGGTGCAGGGCGTGCTGCGCGGGACGCTGGCGCTGGGCACCGAGCAGTGCATCGCCGGGGTGCACGTGGCCGGGCTGCTCGCCGCGTTCCGGCGCCGCCACCCGGACGTGGAGATCCGGCTGCGGCAGGCCGGTTCGGGCGCGCTCGCCGAGGAGGTGGCGGCGGGCCGGCTGGACCTGGCCTTCGCCTACCGCACCCAGGACGACACCGACCAGCTGCGCTCGGTGTCCCTGACCGGCGAGCCGATGACCGTGCTGTGCCATCCCAGCCACCGGCTGGCCACGGCCGGCGTGGCCGTGACGCCGCAGGACCTCGGGGGCGAGGTGTTCGTGGACTTCCACCCGGACTGGGGCCCGCGCCGCACGACCGACGCGGCCTTCGACGCGGCGGGGGTGCGGCGGACGGTCGCGCTGGAGGTCAACGACGTGCACAGCCTCCTGGACCTGGTCGACGAGAACCTGGGCGTCGCCGTCGTGCCCCGGCACTTCCGCGACAAGCGGCCCGCGCTGACCGCGCTCGCGCTCAAGGACACGGACGAGACGGCGTACGAGACGGTCGCCCTGCTGCCGCCCGAGACGGCCACCAGCCCGGCGGCACGGGCACTGGTCACCCTCCTTGAGACAGGGGGCCTGGCGGCACCCCCGGACGGGCCCTGCCCGGCCTGACCCCGGCCGGCCGTCGGCACGGACCCGTGAACGGCCATGATGACGGCCCGACGGGGAGTGCGGGATTCCGGACGCATGACGACCTTCGATGAGCGATCGTGGTCGTATGCATGCAAGGGACATCCTCATCGACGGCTTCGGCCGCATCCAGGAAGAAGTCCACGCCGCTCTGGACGGCCTCGACCCCGACCTGCTCAACAGGCTCCCGGCACCCGACGCGAACACCATCACCTGGCTGGTGTGGCACCTCACCCGGATCCAGGACGACCACGTCGCCGACGCCTTCGACCTCGACCAGGTGTGGCTGACCCAGGGCTGGGAGAAGCGTTTCGGCCTCGACCTGCCACCCCGTGACCACGGGTACGGCCACACCCCCGCCGACGTCGCCAAGGTCACGGTGGACTCCGCCGACCTGCTCACCGGCTACTACGACGCGGTCCACGAACAGACCCTCGGGGTCCTGCGCGAGCTTCCCGCACAGGACCTGGAACGGATCGTGGACACCCGCTTCGACCCGCCGGTCACGCTGGGCGTACGGCTGGTGAGCGTCCTGTCCGACGACCTCCAGCACGTCGGACAGGCCGCCTATCTGCGGGGGCTGTTTCAGAGCGCGGAGGCGTAGGCGGGCAGCACGACGTCCTCGATGAGGGCCCTGCGCTCGTCGAACGGGATGAACGCGCTCTTCAGGGCGTTCACCGTGACCGTGCGCAGGTCCTCGACGGTCCAGCCGGCCTCCGCCACGAGAAGGGACATCTCCCGGGTCATCGTCGTCCCCGACACCAGCCGGTTGTCGGTGTTGAGGGTGACCCGGAAGCCCAGTTCCTTCAGGGCGGTGACCGGGTGCTCGGCGATCGAGGCGGCGCAGCCGGTCTGGAGGTTGGAGGTGGGGCACATCTCCAGGGCGATCCGGCGGTCGCGCACCCAGCTCGCGAGGCGGCCGAGCTTGCCGTCGACGATGTCCTCGGTGATCCGGACGCCGTGCCCGATGCGCTGGGCGCCGCAGGTCTGGATCGCCTGGTGGATGCTGGGCAGGCCGAACGCCTCGCCCGCGTGGATCGTGAACGGCACGCTCTCGCCGCGCAGCAGCTCGAAGGCGTCGAGGTGGTCGGCGGCCGGGAAGCCGTCCTCGGCTCCGGCGATGTCGAAGCCGACGACCCCGGCGTCCCGGTAGGCGACGGCCAGCTCGGCCGCCTCCCGGACCCGGTCGAACATCCGCATCCCGCACAGCAGCGTGCCGACGCGGACCGGCGTGCCGGCGGCGGCGGCCTTCGCCATGCCGGCGGCCAGCCCCTCCTGCACGCTCTCCACGACCTCGTTGAGGGTGAGCCCACCCCTGACGTTCAGCTCGGGCGCGTAGCGCACCTCGCCGTACACCACGCCGTCGGCGGCGAGGTCGAGGACGTACTCCTCGGCGACGCGGCGCAGCCCCTCCCTGGTCTGCATCACCGCGAGAGTGTGCTCGAAGGTGGCTATGTAGCGGACCAGGTCGCCCGAGTCGGCGGCCTCGACGTACCAGGCGGCCAGCTCGTCCGGGTCGGTGGTGGGCAGGGTGTGACCCACCTCGGCCGCGAGTTCGACGAGGGTGGCGGGGCGCAGGCCGCCGTCGAGGTGGTCGTGCAGGACGGCCTTGGGGAGGCGGCGGATCACGTCTGCGTCTACGCGCGTAGCGGTCATGGTGGAGCTGTCCTCGGCAGGTGGTTCGGGTGGTCGGTCAGGCGGCGGGCTGGAGCAGGTCCCAGCGGTTTCCGTAGAGGTCCTGGAAGACCGCGACGCTGCCGTACGGCTCGTGGCGCGGCTGCTCCAGGAAGGTCACGCCGGCGGCCGTCATCCGGGCGTGGTCACGGGCGAAGTCGTCGGTGTACAGGAAGAATCCGACGCGGCCGCCCGTCTGGTCGCCGACCCGGGCGCGCTGGCCCTCGTCCTTGGCGCGGGCGAGCAGCAGCCCGGTGCCGTGGCCCTCCGCGCCCGGCTCCACGACGACCCAGCGGGACCCGTCGGGCCGCGGCTCGTCCTCGACCAGCCGGAACCCGAGGGCCTCGGTGTAGAAGCGGATCGCCTCGTCGTAGTCGCCGACGACAAGGGTGACCAGGGCGACGCGTCGCATGGGGGCCTTTCGGTGGTGCGGTTAGCGGGAGAGGTTATACGTAAAACGCCGAGGACGCCAGCTGCCGTCTCCCCCGGGCGACCTGTCCGCGGTGCGCCCACCGGAGCGACCCGACGGCGGCGCGGGAACGTGCGCGGACCAGCGACAACGACTACGCACGCGCACCGGCACCCGCACCCCGCACCCCGCACCCGACGGCAGGTTCTCTACCGCTCCGCTTCCCCCTGCGCGACCTCCACCCGATGGTGGAAGTCGACCATCCCGGTCGCGGAGGCGACGCACGACAACCCGGCGCAGGCCACCAGCAGCACCGCCGCCCACGTGCCCGCCCGCCGCCGCCCACGCGGTGCCAGGAGCGCCTCGACCCGCTGCGGCACCGGCCCGGACGCCGCACCCGGCACGAAGACCGGCCGCTGGACACCCCCGCCCTGCCCCGCCAGCGCCGCCCGGGCGATGGCACGGGCCGTCAGCCGCCGGTCCCCCACCGCGCTCGCCGCGGCCTCGTCGGCGGCCCGCTCCACGGCCAGCCGGACGACGTCCCGGACCCGCCGCAACGCCGGGTGGCAGTGCGCCGCGAGCTCGGCCGCGGCGAGGAAGAAGTGATGGCCGCCCCTGTTGTGCGCCCGTTCATGGGCGAACAGCGCCTCCCGCTCGGCCCCGTCCAGGCTGCGCAGCATCCCGGTGGTGACGACGATCCGGTGCGGGCGTCCGGGCAGCGCGTACGCGTCGGGGCACGGTGAGTCGACGACGCACAGGTCGCCCGCCGCGGGCCCCCGCCCCGCCTCGGTACGGGCGGCGCGGAAGGCGCGCGCCTGCCGGAGCACCGACCGCACGATGGTCCAGGCGCACACCGCGAGACCGCCGACCGAAAGGGCCGCGAGCGGCAGCACGAAGCCTTCGGAGGCGGTGTGCAGGGGCCGGACCAGCTCCCCGAGCGCGGCGAAGAACGGCAGGGTGAGCAGGCCGGAGAGGAAGAACGCGCCGAGCGCGGCCAGGGAGCAGCCCGCGAGGGCCACGGCCGAGGCGGTGACCGCCCAGAGCGCAGCGACGGGCGCCAGCCGGTCCAGGGCCCGCCGGGCGAGGGCAGGCAGGGCGAACGGCACCAGCAGCGGCAGGATCAGCAGCGCGGTCATGAGGCACTCGGTTGCTCGCCGGACTCCAGCAGGGTCCGCAGCACGCGCTCGTCGTCAGGGCTGAGCTGGGCGACGAACCGCGCGAGCACGGTCTCCCGGTCGCTGTCCCGGTCGAGTTCGGTGTGCATCCGCTTCGCGGTCAGGCCCTGGGCGTCCTGGACCGGGACGTAGGCGTACCCGCGCCCCTGGCGGTGGCGTTCGACCACACCCTTGTCGTGGAGGCGGGTGAGGATCGTGGTCACCGTGGTGCGGGCCAGGTCGGTGCCGAGGCTTCGCTGCACCTGTCCGGGGGTCTGGGGCGCACCGGCGGTCCAGAGAGCGGCCATGACGCTCGCCTCCAGTTCGCCGGCGGGCCGGCGCTCGTCCTTCCCGTCGGCCATGGGAGGTTCCTCACCCCTTCTTCGTCCTCGGTCCGCGGACCGTCTACACCAGAGTAGTCAGGCCGTCGGCGGCCGCCGGTCGTACGCCCATTATGCGAGAGGCCGCTGCGGCCGGCCGGGGAATCCTCCCGCGATGCCGAGGTCCGAGCCGGGTCCTCAGCCGGTTGCGTGGTGGAGGGCGTCGAGCCGGGTCAGCTCGTCCGCGGAGAGTCGGACGGCGCCGGCCGCCACGTTCTCGGCCAGGTGGTCGGGATTGCCGGTGCCCGGGATCGCGAGGACGTGCGGGCCCTGGTGCAGGGTCCAGGCGAGGCGGATCTGGGCCGGGGTGGCGTCGTGGGCGCGGGCCACGTCGAGAACGGCGTCGTCGTGGTTCCGGGTGGCGCCGTGTGCCCCGGCGTCGCCGGCGACGGCGAAGAACGGTACGAAGGCGATGCCGCGTTCGCCGCAGACGCGGACCAGTTCGTCGGTGGCCGGGTCGGCGGCGTCGAGTGCCCAGCGGTTCTGCACGCACACGACGGGGGCGATGGCCAAGGCCTCGTCGAGATGGCGCACCTCGACGTCGGAGACACCGAGGTGCCGGATCAGCCCGGCCTCGCGCAGTTCGGCGAGGGCACCGAAGTGCTCGGCGATCGAGTCCTGGCGCATCCGGCGGAGGTTGACGACGTCGAGGTGGTCGCGGCCGAGCTGGCGCAGGTTCTCCTCGACGTGCCCGCGCAGTTGGTCGGGCCGGGCGGAGGTGGCCCACTCCCCGGAGTAGTCGCGGCAGGGGCCCACCTTGGTGACGATGACGAGGTCGTCGGGGTACGGCGCCAACGCGGTGTTGATGAGTTCGTTGGCGGAGCGCAGGGCGGAGAAGTAGAAGGCCGCCGTGTCGATGTGGTTCACGCCGAGCTCCACGGCCCTGCGCAGGACGGCGATCGAGCGGGCGCGGTCGCTCGGGGTGCCGAGGTGGAAGGCGGCGCTGCCCGTCAGCCGCATCGCGCCGAAGCCGAGGCGGTGGACGGGCAGGTCGCCGAGTTTCCAGGTGCCGGAGTCGTCCGCAGTGATCGTTTGGGAGGTCATCGACGGAGTCTGGCACACGGTGGTGGCGGAAAGGACCGCGTGATCCGGTCCCGGGTGTCCTCGGACCCGCTGATGACGTGGAGCACGAGCGACCAGGTCCGCGCGGCGGGCGGCGGTGATGACCGCGCCGCGCTCCGTGAGCCCGGCGCGGAGCCGGCGGAGCCGAGCCGGCCGGGGCGCCACGCGACAGCAGGTCCCGGCCTCCCGGAGCCACGCTGTTCGACATGGCTCACACCTGGTCAGCCGGCGAGTTCGGCCCGCCGCCGTGCGAGGTGTGCCCGTTCGGGCAGGCTCTCGGTGAGCGCGATGGCGGCGTCGTACTCCGTCCCCGCCTCGGCATGCCGGCCGAGGCGGCGCAGCAGGTCGGCGCGGACGGCGTGCAGCACGTGGTACTCGGGCAGATCGAGCGCGTCGACCAGCTTCAGCGCCGCGGCCGGGCCCTGGACCTCGGCGACCGCGACCGCCCGGTTCAGCGCGACGACCGGGCTCGCGGCGACGGCCGTGAGCTGGTCGTACAGCGCCAGGATCTGCCCCCAGTCGGTGGCATCGGCGGTGGGCGCGTCGCTGTGCACGGCGTTGATCGCGGCCTGGATCTGGTAGGGGCCCGGCCGGTTGCGGCGCAGGCATCTGCGGACGAGGTCCTGCCCCTCGGCGATGAGTTCCCGGTCCCACCGCCCGCGGTCCTGCTCGGGCAGCGGCGCCCACTCGCCCTCGGCCGACTCGCGGGCGGGCCTCCTGGCCTCGATGAGCAGCATCAGCGCGAGCAGCCCGGCGACCTCGGACTCGTCGGGCATCAGTTCGTACAGCAGCCGTCCCAGGCGTACGGCTTCGGCGCACAGCGCCGGATCGCCGCCGTATCCCTCGTTGAAGACGAGGTAGACGACGGCCAGCACGCCGTTCAGCCGGTCGGCGAGGTCGGCGTCCTTCGGCACCCGGTAGGGGATCCCCGCGTCGCGGATCTTCGCCTTGGCCCGCACCAGGCGCTGGGCCAGGGTGGGCTCGGGGACCAGGAAGGCGCGGGCGATCCGGGCCGTGCTGAGGCCGGCGAGCAGGCGCAGGGTCAGGGCGACCCGGGACGGGAGGGCGAGCGCGGGGTGACAGCAGGTGAAGATCAGCCGGAGCCGTTCGTCGCGCACGGGGCCCTCCTGAGCCGGTGGGTCCGGGGCGTGCAGCCGGGCGGCCTCGGCGTGCCGGGCGTCCCGGGAGGACTCGCGGCGCAGCCGGTCGAGCGCCCGGTTGCGCGCGGTGGTGATGATCCAGCCGGCCGGGCTCGGCGGCACCCCGGCGCCGGGCCACCTGGCGAGCGCCGTGGCGAAGGCGTCCTGGACCGCTTCCTCGGCGAGGTCGATGTCGCCGAGGAAGCGGACGAGCACCGAGACCGCGCGTCCGTACTCGGCGCGGAAGACGGCCTCGACATCGGCGGCGTCCGCCATCAGTGCTGGTCCACGAAGGGCCGTACCTCGATGGGGAGGGTGGTGGCGAGTGCGGCCTTGCGGCCCCACTCCAGGGCCGCGTCCAGGTCCTCGGCGCGGATCAGGCAGATTCCGCCCAGGTACTCCTTGCCCTCGGCGTACGGCCCGTCGGTGATCAGTACGTCGCCGCCCTCGGGCCGCAGCGTCGTGGCCGTCTCCGGACCGTGCAGGCCGCCCGCGAAGACCCAGGCGCCTGCGGCGCGCAGCTCGTCGTTGAACACCTCGACGTCGCGCATGATCGCGGCGAGTGCGTCGGGCGGGGGCGGGGTGGCCCCGGCCGGCTGGACCACGCTGAGCAGGTAGTGCTTCATGATGTTCTCCTCGGTCGTCATGGGGTGTTCTCGCCTTCTACACGAACGGCAGGCCCCCGGATCGACACCGGACGGGGGGAAGCCGAAAGAATCTTCTCCATGACCATCGCCGCACATCCGCTCGTCGCCCGCGCCCGGGAACTCGCCGACGGCCTCCTCTCCCCCGCCGCCGAGCGCGTCGACCAGGAGGGCGTCCCGGCGAGCCACATCGAGGCGGTCAAGCGCTCGGGTCTGCTCGGGGTGAGCGCGCCGGTGTCGTACGGCGGCTCGGCGGCGCCGGCCGCCGTGGTGCGGGAGACGGCGGAGATCCTCGCGGGAGCGTGCTGCTCGACCTGGTTCGTGCAGACGCAGCACCAGACGCCGGTGCTGACCCTGGCGGGGACCGACCTGCCGGTGCGGGAACGCCTGCTGGGCCCGCTGGCGCGCGGGGAGCTGCTGTCGGGGGTGGCGTACGCGCATCTGCGGTCCTATCCGCGGATCCCCGTGCGGGTACGGCGGGCGGCCGACGGCTGGCGCTTCTTCGGCACCGTGCCCTGGTACACCGGCTGGGGGCTGAACGACGTGCTGCTGCTGGCCGGGGTGACCGAGGACGACGAGGCCCTGTTCGCCTTCGTCGAGGCCCGGGAGCAGCCGGGCCTGCGGCCGTCGGAGCCGATGCGCCTGGCGGCGCTCTCCGCGTCCCGGACGGTCTCCCTGGACCTGGACGACCTGTGGGTCCCTGAGGAGGCGGTCGCGCTCCGGACGCCGTACGCCCGGTGGGCGGCGGCGGACCGGCCCAAGCCGCGCAACGCCGGCCCTGCGGTCTTCGGGATCGCGGCGGCGGCGCTGAGGCTGGTTGAGGAGGAGTACGCGGCTCCCCTGCGGGCGCGTCTCGGCGAGGTCCGCCGCCAGGCCTACGAGCTCGCCGACCACCCCGCCCCCGGCGAGTACGCGGAGGAGCGGCTGGCGTTGCGGGCGGAGGCGTTCACGCTGCTGCGTACGGCCACGACGGCGGCCGTGGTGGCGGGCGGTGGCCGGGCGATGTCGCTGGACCACCGCGCCCAACGCCTCGCCAGGGAGGGCCTGTTCCTGCTGGTCCAGGGCCAGACGAGCGAATCACGCACGGCGCATCTGGAGCGCCTCGCACAGTGGCACCGCTCCTCCGGGTGACAGGAGCGGCCGGGGATCGCGTTGCGTATCGCAGTGAGCGGTGCGTCGAATAGAACAGAAACCCTTGACCCGGCGACTCTCTCGGCCGGACCATGTTGCGTATCACTCATGTCGTTGCGTAATACGCAAGCTGGAGGGTGTCATGTCTCCTCGACCGCAGCCCGGCCGCGAGTTCGTCCTCACCCTTTCCTGTCCCGACCGGGCCGGTCTGGTCCACGCCGTCACCGGCTTCCTGGTCGGCCACGGCGGAAACATCCTGGAGAGCCAGCAGTTCGACGACCGGCTGCAGGCCCGCTTCTTCATGCGCGTGCACTTCGAGGTGCCGGACGGCGCCGTCTCGCCGGCACAGCTGCGCACCGGTTTCGCCCCGGTGGCCGAGGAGCACCGGATCACCTGGCGGCTGACCGACGCGTCGACCCCGACCCGGACCCTGATCATGGTGTCGAAGTTCGGCCACTGCCTGAACGACCTGCTCTTCCGCAGGTCCACGGGCGCGCTCAACATCGAGATCCCGGCGATCGTCTCCAACCACCGCGACTTCGAGCCGCTGGCCCGCACCTACGGCATTCCCTTCCACCACATCCCGGTGACACCGGACACCAAGGCGGAGGCGGAGGCGCGGCTGCTGCGTCTCGTCGGCGAACTGGACGTCGACCTCGTGGTGCTCGCCCGCTACATGCAGATCCTCTCCGACGACCTGTGCAAGCGCCTCGACGGCCGGGCCATCAACATCCACCACTCCTTCCTGCCGAGCTTCAAGGGGGCCCGGCCCTATGTCCAGGCGCACCGGCGCGGCGTCAAGCTCGTCGGCGCCACCGCCCACTACGTGACGCCCGACCTGGACGAGGGCCCGATCATCGAGCAGGACGTCGTCCGGGTGAGCCACGCGCACGCGCCGGACGAGCTGGTCGCGCTGGGCCGTGACGTGGAGGCCCAGGTGCTCGCCCGCGCCGTGCGGTGGCACAGCGAGAGCCGGGTGCTGGTCAACGGCCGCTGCACGGTCGTCTTCCGCTGACCCCGGGAACGGCGGGCCGGCACCCCAGGTGGGTGCCGGCCCGCCGTTCGTGGTGGCTCAGACGTATTCCACGGCGGCGTCCAGGAGCCAGTCCGCCAGGTAGCCGGCGAAGGACGAGCGCACCAGGACCCAGAATCCGGCCCGGGTCTCCTCCCGTGCGACCAGGACGACCTGGGCGCGGGCCAGCGTCGTCTGGGCGCAGCGGCCGGGGCCGAAGGCGCGTGGGTGGAGGTCCAGGGCGCAGCCGTGGGCGAGCAGGTCGCGGGCGCGCGGACCGCCGACCAGGAGGGTGGTGCGCTGGGCGGAGACGTCGGTGACGGCGATCGGTTCGTCCCCGGCGGCCGCGCGGATCCGGCTCTCCAGGTCCCGTTCGGTGCCGGGCCGGCCCACCACGAGCCATTCGTCGGGGCCGAGCCACACCGCGGTCACCTCGCCCGCGTGCACCACCGTGTCCGGTTCCAGGGGGAGTTGGAGCCCGAGGGTCAGTCCCACGGCGTCCGCCGTCGGGCCCTTGGCGTCGAGGCGGACGTCCACCTGGGCGAGGAAGGGGAGTTCGGCCAGGCGGAGGGCGCCCCTGGAGGAGCGGGTCGCGGCGGCCAGGCGGGGCGCGGCGTCGGCCAGGGGGCTGCGCCGGCGTGCGGTCGGGGCGGTGTCAGCCATCGCGGCGGGCTCCCTCGGGGTCGTAGAGGACGGGGCTTGCGACGGTCACCGGCAGCAGCCGTTCACCGACCGGGGCGTAGAGGCGTTCGCCGATGCGGTCCCGGCCGCCCTTCACCAGGGCGAGCGCGAAGGTCCGGCCGAGTGCCGCGCTGCGGTAGCTGGAGGTGACGTGACCGAGCATCGGCACGGGCGGGGCGGGGAGTTCGCTTGCGGCGACCAGGTGCGTGCCCTCCGGGAGGAAGGCGCCGGGGTCGTCCGTGAGCAGCGCGACCAGGTGCTTGCGGTCGGGGCGGAGGGTGTCGGCGCGGGCGTGGGACCGCTTGCCGATGAAGTCCGGCTTCTTCTTCGACACCGCCCAGCCCATGCCGAGGTCCTGCGGGGTGACCGTGCCGTCGGTGTCCTGGCCGACGATCGGGTAGCCCTTCTCGGCGCGCAGCACGTGCATGGTCTCGGTGCCGTACGGCGTGATGCCGTAGGGCTCCCCCGCCTCGGACAACGCCTCCCAGAGCGCGACGGCGTCCCACGGCGACACGTTGATCTCGTAGGCCAGTTCACCGGAGAAGCTGATCCGGCACACCCGGGCCCCGAGGCCGGCGACGGTGGTCTCCCGCCAGGCCATGAACGGGAAGTCCTCGTTGCCCACGGCCAGTTCGGGCGCGAGCGAGCCGAGGACCGCTCGGGACCGGGGGCCGACCAGGGCGACGGTGGCCCAGTGCTCGGTGACCGAGGTGCAGTGCACCCGCAGCTCCGGCCACTCGGTCTGCAGCCACTCCTCCATCCAGTCCAGCACGGCCGCCGCGTTGCCGGTCGTGGTGGTGACCAGGAACCGGTCGGGGGCGAGCCGGATGACCGTGCCGTCGTCGAACACCATCCCGTCCAGCCGGCACATCACGCCGTAGCGGATCATGCCGACCTTCAGGGTGCTCATCATGTTGGTGTAGAGCCGGTCGAGGAAGAGCGCCGCGTCCGGGCCCTGGACGTCGATCTTGCCGAGGGTGGAGGCGTCCATGAGGGCGACGCCCTCGCGGGCGGCGCGGCACTCGCGGAGCACGGCGGTCTCCATGTCCTCGCCGTCCCGCGGGTAGTACCAGGGCCGCTTCCACTGGCCGACGTTCTCGAAGAGCGCGCCGAGTTCGACGTGCCGGCCGTGCAGGGCGGTGGTGCGGACCGGGTCGAGGAGCGCGCCCCGGTCGCGGCCGGCGAGGGCCGCGAAGGAGACCGGGGTGTACGGCGGCCGGAAGGTGGGCAGGCCGAGCGCCGAGATGTCCACGCCGAGGAGTTCGGCGACCACTCCGCTCGCCAGCACGCCGCCGGTCTTGCCCTGGTCGTTGGCGGTGCCGGCCGTGGTGTAGCGCTTGGTGTGCTCCACCGAGCGCAGGCCGGCGCCGGTCGCGCGGGCCAGGTCCGCCACGGTGACGTCGCGCTGGAGGTCGACGAAGCGGGGCGCCTCGGTGGCGGTGGGGACCGTGAAGGCGTGCAGGGGCGGGGTGTGGGGCCGCGGGGCGACGGCGGGCAGGGCGGGCGTCGGCGTCCCGGTGGCGTAGCCCTCGGCCGCGACCGCGCGGGCACCTGCCGCCGCCCCCTGGGCCAGGGCCGCGGCGAGGTCGAAGGTGCCGTTCGCGGCGCCCGCGACCTCGACCGCCTGACGGCAGCCGTCGGGGACGAACGTGCCGAGGGCCGCGTCGTGGCGGAGCTTGCCGCCCGCCTGGCTGAACAGGTGGGCGACCGGGTTCCAGCCACCGGAGACCAGGAGCAGGTCGGCGGCGAACTCCCGCTGTGGGGCGGTGGCTGCCGTCCGGTACGGGGCGACGGTCACGGCGGTGAGCCGGTCGCCGCCCGCCGTGCCGGTGACCGCGTGTCCCGCCAGCACCTCGATCCCCGCGGACCGGGCACGCTCGGCCCACTCCCCCGGCTCGGCGCGGGTGTCGGCGATCGCCGCGACGTCCACCCCGGCTGCGGCGAGGTCGAGGGCGGCGGCGTAGGCACTGTCGTTGGTGGTGAAGACGACCGCGCGGCGGCCGGGCAGCACGGCGTACCGGTGCAGGTACGTCCGCGCGGAAGCCGCCAGCATCACGCCGGGGCGGTCGTTGTCGCCGAACGCGAGGGACCGCTCGTGGGCGCCGGTGGCGAGGACCACGCGCCGGGCACGGATCCGCCACACGCGCTCGCGGGAGACGTGCCGGGGCGCGTCGGCGCCGAGGTGGGTGGTGCGGCGTTCCACCGCGAGGAGGTGGTTGTCGTCGTAGTGACCGAAGACCGTGGTGCGGGGCAGGACGCGTACCTCGGGAGCGGCTTCGAGGCGGGCGCGGGTCGCCGCCACCCAGTCGAGGTGCTCGCCGGTGCCGAGCAGGCTGCCGCCGGGTTCCGGCTGGTCGTCGGCGAGGATGACGCGCGCGCCGCTGGTCGCCGCGGCGGCCGCGGCGGCGAGGCCGGCCGGCCCCGCGCCGATGACGAGCAGGTCGCAGTGGGCGTGTACGGCGTCGTAGCGGGCCGGGTCGGGACTGGTGGCGAGGCGGCCCTGGCCGGGGAGGCTGCTCGCCACCAGGCCGTCGTGGAGTTCGACGGTGGTGGCGGGGAGCATGGGCTCGGGGAACGGGGCCTCGATCTGGACGACCGCGTTGGGTTCCTCGACGCCGGCGGAGAAGATGCCCCGGGGGCGGCCGAGTCTGATGCTGGTGGCGGTCCGGATGACTCCGTTGGCGAGGAGGGCGGAGGCGAGGGTGTCGCCTCGGTAGCCCTGGTACACGGTGCCGTCGAAGGTGAAGGTGAGGGGGGCGGTGCGGTCGATGCGGCCGCCGGTGGGGGTGCGGAAGGGGGTCGGCTCGCCCCCGCCGCCCCTGACCGTCCCGTCCTGAAGGGGCGCCGCCCCGTCGACCCCGCCGGGGGCCGCGCCCCCGGACCCCGCTTCGGCCTGGACGGCCTCGTCCTCAAACGCCGGACGGGCTGAATCGAGTGGTCGGGGCTCGGCAGCCACGGGACGCGGCTCGCCCGTCCGGTACACCGTCAGGATCTCGTTCGTCGACGTGTCGCGGACCGCGTTGAACCACCGTCGGCAGCCCGCGGCGTGGCTCCAGCGTTCCGCGAACGGGCCCTTGGGGTTGTCGCGGAAGAACAGGTACCGCGCCCACTCCTCGTCGGTGAGGGCGGCCGGGTTCTCCGGGTACGGCACGTGGGCCTGGCCGCCGTAGTGGAACTCGGTCTCGTCGCGGGGCCCGCACCACGGGCAGGGGATGAGCAGCATGGTCGGGCTCCCTAGTGGGCCACCGCGGCGGCGCCGTGCTCGTCGACGAGCGCGCCGGTGGTGAAACGGTCGAGCGAGAAGGGGGCGTTCAGGGGGTGGGGCGTGCCGTGCGCGATGGTGTGGGCGTAGACCCAGCCGACCCCGGGGGTGGCCTTGAAGCCGCCCGTTCCCCAGCCGCAGTTGAGGTAGAGGTCGTCCACCGGGGTGAGGCCCACGATCGGCGAGGCGTCGGGGCTGACGTCGACGATGCCGCCCCAGGTGCGCAGGACGTGGGCGCGGGCGAAGACCGGGAACAGTTCGAGGGCCGCCGCCATCTGCTCCTCGATGATGTGGAACGCGCCGCGCTGGGTGTAGGAGTTGTAGGCGTCGATGCCCGCGCCCATCACCAGCTCGCCCTTGTGCGCCTGGCTGACATACACGTGCACCGCGTTGGACATCACCACGGTGGGGTGGACGGGTTCGAGCAGCTCCGAGACGAGCGCCTGCAGGGGGTGGCTCTGCAGCGGGAGTTCGACGCCCGCCATCGCGGCCAGCACCGAGGTGTGGCCGGCCGAGCACAGGGCCACCTTGCCCGCCGCGATCGGGCCGAGGGTGGTCCGGACGCCGACGATCCGGCCGCCCACCACGTCCAGCCCCGTGACCTCGCAGTTCTGGATGATGTCGATGCCGGCCGCGTCCGCGGAACGGGCGAAGCCCCAGGCCACGTAGTCGTGCTTGGCGATGCCTGCGCGGGGCTGGTAGGTGCCGCCGAGGACCGGGTAGCGCACGTCGGGCGAGGTGTTGACGATCGGGCAGACCTCTTTGACGCCGTCCGCGTCGAGCCACTCGGCGTCGACGCCGTTGAGGCGGTTGGCCTCGACCCGGCGGACGCTGTCGCGGACGTCCTGCAGGCTGTGGGCGAGGTTCAGGACGCCGCGCTGGGAGAAGAGGATCGGGTAGTCGAGTTCCTCCTCCAGGCCCTCCCAGAGTCTCAGGGCGTGTTCGTAGATGCCGGCGCTCTCGTCCCACAGGTAGTTGGAGCGGATGATCGTGGTGTTGCGGGCCATGTTGCCGCCCGCGAGCCAGCCCTTCTCCAGGACGGCCACGTTGGTGATGCCGTGGTTCTTCGCCAGGTAGTGGGCGGTGGCGAGGCCGTGTCCGCCGCCGCCCACGATGACGACGTCGTAGGACCGCCTGGGCTCGGGGGTGCGCCAGAGGAAGTCGGGGTGGTCGGGGAGGTCGGCGCCGGGGGTGCGGGGGCTCATCGGTCGTCTCCGTCGTGCGACAGGTGCGGGTAGAGCGGGTGTCCGGCGGCCAGCGCCTCGGTGCGGGCGCGCAGGGCGGGTACGTCCGGGTCGGGCTGGAGGGCCAGCGCGATGACGTCGGCGACCTCGGCGAAGTCCGCCGCCGTGAAGCCCCGGGTGGCCAGCGCAGGGGTGCCGATGCGCAGGCCGGAGGTGACCATGGGCGGGCGGGGGTCGAAGGGGACGGCGTTGCGGTTCACGGTGATGCCGATGGAGTGGAGGAGGTCCTCCGCCTGGCGGCCGTCGAGGGGCGAGTCGCGCAGGTCCACCAGGACGAGGTGGACGTCCGTGCCGCCGGTCAGCACCTTCACTCCGGCGGCGGCCGCGTCCGGCCGGGTGAGGCGTTCGGCGAGGAGGGCGGCGCCGGCCAGGGTGCGGGCCTGGCGCTCGGCGAACTCGGGTGACGCGGCGACCTTGAAGGAGACGGCCTTCGCGGCGATGACGTGCTCCAGCGGGCCGCCCTGCATCCCGGGGAAGACCGCCGAGTTGATCTTCTTGGCGAGGTCGGCGTCGTTGGTGAGGACGACTCCGCCGCGCGGCCCGCCGAGGGTCTTGTGCGTGGTCGTGGTGACCACGTGGGCGTGCGGGACCGGGCTGGGGTGCAGCCCGGCCGCGACCAGGCCCGCGAAGTGCGCCATGTCGACCATGAGGAGGGCGCCCACCTCGTCGGCGATCCGGCGGAAGGCCGCGAAGTCCAGCTGCCGCGGGTACGCCGACCAGCCCGCGATGATCATTTTCGGCCGGTGTTCCTTGGCGAGCCGTTCCACCTCGTCCATGTCGACGCGGTGGTCGGTCGCGGAGACGTGGTACGGCACGACGTCGAGCATCTTGCCGCTGTAGTTGAGGCGCATGCCGTGGGTGAGGTGGCCGCCGTGCGCGAGGTCGAGGCCGAGGACGGTGTCCCCGGGCTGGAGGAGGGCGAAGAAGACGGCGGTGTTGGCCTGGGCGCCCGAGTGCGGCTGCACGTTGGCGAACCCGGCGCCGAAAAGGGCCTTGACCCGCTCGATCGCCAGCCGCTCGGTGACGTCGACGTGCTCGCAGCCGCCGTAGTAGCGGCGGCCGGGGTAGCCCTCGGCGTACTTGTTCGTGGCGACCGACCCCTGCGCCTCCATCACGGCGGTGGGCGCGAAGTTCTCGGAGGCGATCATCTCCAGCGTGGCCTGCTGCCGGTGCAGCTCGGCCCGGAGCGCGGCATGAACCTCGGGATCGAGCTCGGCCAGGGGGGTGTTCAGCGCGTTCATACCGGTTCCGCGATCCTTTCGACTGCCTGGGTGAGGGTCGCGCCCCCGAGGGGCGCGGGGCTGTGCTGACATTGCGGCTGCCACCGCGCGGGCCCGACCGGCCACGACGAGCCCGCAGCCGGCCGACGGCACACCGCGGCACTCCGCTGCGCACCCTCACCCACGGAGACGGCTCATCGCCGGGTCGAACAACGGCTCCTCGGCCACCACGGCGGCCACCCGCTGGTCGAAGTAGCCGATCTGGACGCCGGTCCCCGGCACCGCCAGCTCCGCCGGCAGCCACGCGTACGCGATCCCCTTGCCGATCGTGTAGCCGTAGGCCGCGCTGGTCACGTAGCCGACGGCCCGATCGCCGTCGTACACCGGCTCCTTGCCCATGACGACGGCCCGCGGGTCGTCGACGGTGAGGCAGCTCAGCCTGCGCCGCACGTCCGCCCTGCGGCGCTCCAGCGCGGCCTTGCCGACGAAGTCGCCCTTGTCGGGCCTGACGGCGAAGCCGACACCGGCCTCGTAGGGGTCGTGCTCGTAGGTCATGTCGGTGCCGAAGGAGCGGTATCCCTTCTCCAGGCGCAGGCTGTTGAAGGCGCCGCGCCCGGCGATGATCCCGCCGAGCGGCCGGGCCGCGGACCACAGGGTGTCCCACAGCTTCTGGCCCTGGTCGGCGGTCGTGTACAGCTCCCAGCCGAGCTCGCCGACGTACGACAGCCGCATCGCGGTGACCGGCACCGAACCGATGTAGGCGCGCTTGGCGCGGAAGTACTTGAGGCCCTCGCCCGAGAAGTCCTCGTCGGTGAGGGGCTGCAGGACCTCGCGGGCCAGCGGGCCCCACAGGCCGATGCAGCAGGTGCCGGGGGTGATGTCCCGGACCTGGACCCTGCCGTCGGCGGGCAGGTGGCGGGTGAACCAGTCGAGGTCGAGGTTGCCGTTGGCGCCGACCTGGAAGAGGTCGCGGCCGAGGCGGGCCACGGTGATGTCGCTGCGGATGCCGCCGTCGTGGTCGAGCAGCAGCGTGTACGTCACCGAGCCGACCGACTTGGCGACCTTGCCGGTGACCAGGCCCTCCAGGAAGCCGGCGGCGCCGGGGCCGCTGACCTCCAGGCGCTTGAGGGCGGTCATGTCGTACATCGCGACGGTCTCGCGGGTGACCTGGGCCTCGGCGCCGACGATCGGTGACCAGTAGCGGGCCGCCCAGTCGTTGGGGGTGGGGATCGTACGGCCTTCGAGGAGGCTCGCGTTCGCCTCGTACCACTGCGGGCGCTCCCAGCCGTTCGCCTCCAGGAAGAACGCGCCGTGTTCCTGCTGGCGGGCGTGGAAGGGGCTGGTGCGGATCGGGCGCGGTTTCCCGGACGGCTGGAGGGGGTGGAGGATGTCGTAGACCTCGACGAAGTTCTGGCAGTCGCGGGCCAGTACGTACTCCGGCGCGAGCTGGTGCGGCTCGAAGCGGTTGACATCGCACTCGTGCAGGTCGAAGGACGAGCAGTGGCCGTCCACCAGCCATTCGGCGACCGCGCGGCCGACGCCCGCGGAGTGGGTGACCCAGACGGCCTCGGCGACCCAGAAGCCCTTGACGTCCGGGGACTCGCCGAGCAGCGGGTAGCCGTCGGTGGTGAAGGAGAACAGGCCGTTGATGCCCTCCTCGACCTTGGCCTCGCGGGTCGCGGGGAGCAGGGACTGGGTCTCGGTCCAGGCGTCCGCGAAGTCCTCCTCGGTGAACTTCAGGACCGAGGGCATCTGGTCGGCTTCGTCGACGGAGAGGATGTCGTCGGCGGAGACCGGCATCGGCCGGTGGCCGTAGTAGCCGATGCCGAGGGTGTCGAAGCGGTCGCGGTAGTAGAGGTCGGCGTCCTGGTGGCGCAGGATCGGGCGGACGGCCTCCTCGGTCTGGCCGGCGAGGGCGGGGACCGGGCCGGTCCAGGCGAGCTGGTGGGCGAGCGGCGTGAGCGGCAGGTTCATGCCGACCATGCGGGCGATCCGCGGGCCCCAGATGCCGGCGCAGCAGACCACGATGTCGGCGGGGATCTCGCCCTGGTCGGTCAGCACCCCGGTGACGGCGCCCTCGCTCTGCCGTACGTCGAGGACCTCGTGGCGTTCGAGGAAGCGCACGCCGCGTGCGGTGGCCCGGCGGATCTGGGCCTCGACGGCGAGGACGGCCTTGGCGAGGCCGTCGGTGGGGACGAGGAGTCCGCCGAGCACCCGGTCGGGGTTGACCAGCGGGTGCTGCCGGACGCACTCCTCGGGGGTGAGGATCCGTGCCTCGATGCCCCAGGCGGTGATCCAGCCGTGGCGGCGGTGGAGCTCGGCGAGGCGCTCGGGGGTGGTGGCCACTTCGAGGCCGCCGACCTGGAGGAAGCAGGGCTTGCCGTCGACGTCGAGGGAGCAGAACTTCTCGACGGTGTAGCGGGCCAGCTCCGTCATGGTCTTCGAGGGGTTCGTCTGGAAGACCAGACCCGGGGCGTGCGAGGTCGAGCCGCCGGTGGCCGGGAGGGGGCCCTGGTCGACCACGGTCACCTCGGTCCAGCCGCGTTGGGAGATCTCGTCCGCGAGGGCCGCCCCCACGACGCCCGCTCCGATGATGACCACTCGGGGTCCCGCCATCGCCCAACCTCCGAACTTGAGACCGGTGCAGTTGCTTCGTACGCAACGTGATTCAGGCTGCGCAACTCAATGTGCCCGCCTCCGAGGAGGGGTGTCAAGGGGGTGACGGCCTGCCGGGACAGCCCGCGGACGGCCCGCGCGACGGCACCGCGCCGGCCGGGGAACGGCGACGCCCGGCGGGCGGCGCGCAGCTGTGCGGCCCCCCCCCCCCCCCCGCCCCGACCCAGAAAAGGGCGCCCCCCCCCCCAAAAAAAAGCAACC